>JASLYQ010000008.1 GCA_030739735.1 Alphaproteobacteria bacterium
GCTGACTAAATAATGCTGTCTTGAATGCAGTTTTCGGAGCATGTCTTTTGGGCCTCACGTTTCGTTGTGCTCAGCGTCAGCGCACTTAACAATACATTGAACAAGTCACTTCCGGCCAACATTTCCCAGATAATTCAGAAATTCAAGGGAAATATACCACCGTCCCACCACCAACGAAGCTGTACCTGCTTTATGGTCCACCGAGGGGACAGCATTCCCCCGATGGCACCTAGAACACATAGGGCATCCCCATGCTTTATGCGGTGCCCTACGTTGAGATGGGACACCAGTCATTCCTCAGCAAGCCAAGTATGGTTGCTTCTTGTGATATGGTCAAAGCGGAATCAGCACGCCGGTAAACTAGGTATTTAGTACGCTCAATAACGGTTTTTTATTTGTGAATGCGGACTCTGGAGAACTCGAAAAATAGCTGTGTGATGCTCATGTCTTCCTCCTGCGACTATCACTAATCATTATCTCGCTGTATAATTAAAGTTTGATGCGGATAGGGAATGGAGATGCCGTCGGCATCCATACGCTCCTTAAGCGCTTTGGTAAGGTCGACCTTGGTGTCGAAGAAGTCGTCTCTCTTGGCCCAGACGCGTATGCTCAGATCTACCGAGCTCGTGCCCAGCGCGCCGACCACAACCTGGGATTCAGGGGCCGGCAGGATGCGGGACTCGGCATCAATGACCGCGCGCACGCTGGCCACCGCCTTATCGATATCATCGCCGTAATCTATGCCGAGAATGATCTCGATGCGCCGCGTTTCATAATGGCTGAAATTGCGCAGCGTCGTATCCCAGACCTGGCCGTTGGGAATGAGAATCTGAATGTTGTCTGGCGTCGCTAGCTCTGTAGTGAACAGTGTCACCGCCTTCACAGTGCCAGCTTGGCCCGCAACCTCAACATACTGCCCGACCTTGAAGGGGCGGAAGAAGAGGATCATCACACCCGCCGCGATATGGCCGAGGGTACCCTGCAGGGCGAGCGCAATGGCAAGGCCGGTGGCGCCCAGCACCGCCACCAGACTCGCCGTCTGCACGCCGAACTTGGCGAGCACGGCGAGCACCGTGACGGCGATGATTCCGTAGCGCGCTAGGCTGGCGAGGAAGCTGCCCAGCATGACATCGACATGTTCGCTGCGCACCGCAATCTTGCGGATCGTGTGGGCAGCCCAGCTTGACGCGACCCAACCGACGATAAGAATAACCACCGCACCAATTACGCGCAGCCCGTAGGCCGTGAGAATTTCCGTCGCCAGATCGATCGCCTGGCTCGCCTCGGCTTCCATAGCCGTCTCCTCTGCCAGAGAACTCGGCCTACTTTAGGTCAGTGCAGCGCCACCTGCCAATCCGCGCGACGCAGGCCGGTCTGCTGGGCGCCGCCGAGGTGTACCGAGTGCTGCGGCCCATCGAACTCGCACTGCCAGAAGCACAGAAATTCCTGCAAGGTCGAGAATTGCTGCACCAAGTCCCAGCCCTGTTAGACATAGGTCGGCAACAGGCGGGGGTGGTCGAGCATGTGATAGAGGATTTCCGCCGTCGTCAGGCACCACCCCACAACATTCGTTTCAGCCGTTGTCTCATCTCGCGTTATCGATATTTGGATATAACAAAAATTTCTAATATATTCAATTGGTTAACGATATTGTTGCGAGACTTCTGCCAAAAATCTTCGGGCCACCCCTTGACTCCGCCTCGGCTTTACCCCAAATCCGCGCCGAAGCTATCAGCACTCTCTTCCGTCGAGTGCTGACAATTTGCAGAACAATCCGCTTATAAAGGGGACAGTCATAGATGAAGTTCCGTCCGTTGCACGACCGTGTAGTGGTTCGTCGCGTCGAGGAAGATGAGCGCACCGCCGGCGGCATCCTCATTCCGGACACCGCCAAGGAAAAGCCGAGCCAAGGCGAAGTCGTGGCCGTGGGCCCCGGCGCCCGTGACGAAACGGGCCAGACCGTGGCGCTCGATGTCAGCGTTGGCGACCGCATTCTGTTTGGCAAGTGGTCAGGCTCTGAAGCTAGGATCGACGGCGAGGATCTGTTGATCATGAAGGAGTCCGACATCATGGCGGTGCTTGAGCCTAAGAAGAAGGCCAAGGGCAAGTCGCGCAAAGCCGCCTGAGCGAAAAAGGAAAGAGACGAGAAATGGCAGCTAAAGACGTCAAATTCAGCATGGATGCCCGCCAGCGCCTGGCGCGGGGCATCGATATTCTGGCCGACGCGGTCAAGGTCACCCTCGGGCCCAAGGGCCGCAATGTGGTCCTCGACAAGTCGTTCGGCGCGCCACGTATCACCAAGGACGGCGTTACCGTCGCCAAGGAGATCGAGCTTGCCGACAAGTTCGAGAACATGGGCGCGCAGATGGTCCGCGAGGTTGCCTCAAAGACTAACGACATCGCCGGCGACGGCACCACCACAGCAACGGTGCTCGCCCAGTCGATTTTCCGCGAAGGTATGAAGTCGGTCGCGGCCGGCATGAACCCGATGGACCTCAAGCGCGGCGTCGACCTCGCTGTCGATGCCGTGGTCACCAACCTGCACAAACAGGCCAAGACCGTGCGCACCAACCAGGAAGTAGCACAGGTCGGCACCATCTCAGCCAACGGCGAGCGCGAGATCGGCGACATCATCGCCACCGCCATGGAGCGCGTCGGCAACGAGGGCGTGATCACGGTTGAGGAGGCCAAGGGCCTCGAGACCGAGCTCGACGTGGTCGAGGGCATGCAGTTCGACCGTGGCTACCTGTCGCCGTACTTCGTAACCAATGCGGAAAAAATGGAGGTCGAGGTCGAGGACGCCTATCTGCTACTGCACGAGAAGAAGCTCTCCAACTTGCAGGCCATGCTGCCGCTGCTGGAGACCGTGGTGCAGTCGTCCAAGCCTTTGCTGATCATCGCCGAGGACGTCGAGGGCGAGGCGCTGGCCACGCTCGTGGTCAACAAGCTGCGTGGTGGCCTCAAGGTCGCCGCCGTCAAGGCGCCCGGCTTCGGCGACCGCCGCAAGGCGATGCTCGAGGACATGGCCATCCTAACCGGCGGCCAGGTGATCTCCGAGGACCTCGGCATCAAGCTCGAGAACGTCACCCTCGACATGCTGGGTCAGGCCAAGCGCGTCTCCATCGACAAAGATAATACGACTATCGTGGATGGCGGCGGAAAGAAGACGGACATTCGCGGCCGGTGCGAGCAGATCCGAGCGCAGATCGAGGAGACCTCCTCGGATTACGATCGTGAGAAGCTGCAGGAGCGCCTAGCCAAGCTGGCTGGCGGCGTGGCCGTCGTCCATGTCGGTGGCGCCACAGAGATCGCGGTGAAGGAGAAGAAGGACCGCGTCGAGGATGCACTCAATTCGACCCGCGCTGCGGTCGAGGAGGGTATCGTCATCGGTGGCGGTGTGGCCCTGCTCGTGGCCGCCAAGGCTCTCGATAAGGTCAAGCCCGAGAACCACGACCAGCAGGTCGGTGTCGACATCGTGCGCAAGTCCCTGCAGCAGCCGGTGCGCCAGATCGCCGAGAATTCCGGCGTCG
The DNA here is from genome assembly GCA_030739735.1 of Alphaproteobacteria bacterium. Taxonomy (NCBI): domain Bacteria; kingdom Pseudomonadati; phylum Pseudomonadota; class Alphaproteobacteria; species Alphaproteobacteria bacterium. The sequence goes on from JASLYQ010000008.1 coordinate 3,531, forward strand.
ACGGCTCTGTGGTGGTCGGCAAGCTGATGGAGTCGAAAAAGGCCAATCATGGCTTCGATGCCCAAAACGAGACCTACGTCGACATGTTCAGCGCCGGCATCGTCGATCCCGCGAAGGTCGTGCGTGCGGCCCTGCAGGATGCGGCGTCCGTGGCCGGTCTTCTTATCACCACCGAAGCGCTAGTGGCCGAGAAACCCGAGAAAAAGGGAGCCGGTGGAGACGCTCCGCCGATGCCGCCAGACATGGGCGGTATGGGCTTCTAAGGCGCCCGCGAACGAAGACCCAAGACCAGGCGGGTCGCGCCCAGCGCGGCCCGTCTTCTTTTCCCAACTCCGGCCCACCATGTCGCCACCCGTTCTCACCTTGCGCGATGTTTCACTGCGTTTCGGAGCCACACCTTTGCTCGATCGCGTGTCGCTGTCGATTGGCGCACGCGAACGGCTGTGTCTCGTGGGGCGCAACGGCTGTGGCAAGTCGACATTGCTGCACCTTGTCGCTGGTGAGATCGAGGCGGATGCAGGCGAGCGCTGGGCCCAGCCAGGCCTCACGGTCGGCGCCCTAGCGCAGGTAGTCAAGGCGAGCAAGAGCGAGACTGTCGCAACCTTCGTTGCCGGCGGCAACCACGCACCGGCCCACGCCGCAGAGGAGGCGCTCGAGCCCATGGGGCTGGACGCGGCGCGTCTGATGGCGTCGCTGTCGGGTGGCGAGGCGCGGCGAGCAGCGCTGGCGCGGGCGCTGGTCGGCGAGCCGGACCTATTACTGCTCGACGAGCCGACCAACCATCTCGATTTACCGGCTATCGAGTGGCTGGAAGTGAGACTGACCGCCTATCCCGGTGCGGTCGTCTTGATCAGCCATGACCGGGCGCTGCTGAGCGATGTCGGAACGCGCACGGCCTGGCTCGATCGCGGCACGCTACGTATCGCCGAGCACGACTTCGCGCGCTTCGAGGATTGGCGCGACAAGATTTTCGCGGAAGAAGAACAGGCGCTGAAGCGGCTTGGCAAAAAGCTCGATGCCGAGAACGAATGGCTGCGCAAGGGCGTGACAGCACGGCGCACGCGTAACCAGGGCCGGCTACGCAAGCTCAAGGCACTGCGAGACGAGCGCCGCCGGCGCATCGCCCACCTGCCGCACGGCACGGCACCGCTGAGCCTTGCCACCGCCGAGCCGGGCGCCAAGATCGTGGTTGAGGCCGAAGGGATTGCCAAGCGCTTCGGCTCCCGCCAGGTGATCGACGGCGCTTCGCTACGCGTCGCCCGCGGTGATCGGGTGGCAATCACGGGCGGCAATGGAGTCGGCAAAACCACATTGCTGCGCTTACTGATCGGTGAGCTGGCGACTGACAGCGGCAGCGTGCGCCTCGGCGACGACATCAGCCCGGTCGTTTTCTCGCAAGACCGTGATGCCCTCGATCCTGAGGCGACGCTTTGGCACACGCTCTGCCCGGAGGGCGGCGACAACGTCTGGTCGCAGGGCCGCCAGCAACACGTCGTGGGTTTTCTGCGCGATTTTCTGTTCGATCCCGGGCAGGCACGCAGCCCCATTGCCAGCTTATCTGGCGGCGAACAGGCAAGGCTGCTGCTGGCGCTTCTGTTCACGCGACCCAGCCAGTTGCTGGTGTTCGACGAGCCCACCAACGACCTCGACATGGAAACCCTCGACCTGTTGCAAGACCTACTCGGCGCTTACGACGGAACCGTACTTATGGTGAGCCATGACCGCACCTTCATCGACCGTCTGGCGACCCACACCCTGTGGCTGCCCGGCAATGGTCTTGTCGAGGCCTTCGTCGGCGGCCATACCGACATGCTGCGCCAGCGTGGTCAAGTCACAGCAAAACCAGAAGTGAAGCGAACAGCGGCGCCCAGGCGCGCCACTACACGCCGCCGCCTCGGCTATCAGGAGCAGCGTGAGCTCGACGCCCTACCTGATCGTATCGGCGAGATCGAGGCAGAGATCGCCGCGCTTCAGGTAAGGCTCGCTGATCCCGACTTCTACAGCCGCGATATCGCGGCCTTTAAGGCTGCAGGCACCAGCCTGGCAGCGCGGCGCACCGAGCTGGAGGCCGCCGAGGCCCGCTGGCTCGAGCTTTCAGAGAAGGATGAGGCGCTGCGCGCCGGCTCTTGACCGCGCTGTCGCCGCCTGCCACCTTTGGTGCGCGTCAGATGGCCGGATGGCTGCTCCACGCTCAAGCGCGGAGAGGAAAGTCCGGGCTCCACGGAAACACGGTGCCGGGTAATACCCGGCGGGGGCGACCCTAGGGACAGTGCAACAGAAAGTAGACCGCCTGCGCGCTTCGGTCCGTGGGCAAGGGTGAAAGGGTGCGGTAAGAGCGCACCGCGTCGCCGGCAACGGCGGCGGCACGGTAAACCCCACCAGGAGCAAGACCAAATAGGGACGGCGCAGGTCCTGTCTCGGCAGGGCCGAGGCCCGGTTTCCGGGGCCGCTGTCCGGGTAGGTCGCACGAGGCGTCCGGTAACGGCCGTCCTAGAGGAATAGCCATCACCCGCAAGGGTACAGAACCCGGCTTACAGGCCGTCTGACGTCTGCCAGCTTTGCAAAGTCAGCCCGAGATGAAGAGCGCCGGCACAGTTGTGCCATCGATGAGCGCCTTCAAGTGAGTCGAGTCGAACATAATCAGCATATGCCCCGACATCAGCCACTACACGCCGCCATGCCCTATCAGAGTGGGAAACCTGACACAGCGACATGGCGGCGATGATATCACCGGGTTGCGTCGGGGGGGGGAGATGTGGGCGCCAACCACGGTCGGCGCCCACCGTCACCTATAGGTACCCGAGGTTCTTCCAGACGGCGTATTTCTCGCGGAAGGTGCTGAGCGACTCCCAGACCTCAGCAAAACCCGGATCGGCCGCCGCTTCCTCGACTACTACCTCGTCCCAAGCACCGCTGTACGCGGCCATCATCTCGTCCGACCAGCGGTGCGCTTCGACGCCCGCCGCCGATAGCTCTTCAAGAGCGCCGAACTGGATAGCCTCGCCCTCGGCGATTGACTGACGGAAGTTCTCGCCGCAGGCAATCTCAAGTTGTGCCTTGCGGCGATCGTCGAGCGCGTTCCAGCGCTCCATGTTGACCATCAGCTCAATAAAGGTCGACTGCTGGTGCCAGCCCGGAAAGTAGTAGTGGCCGGCGATCTCGTGAAAACCCAATTCCTTGTCGATGGCGGGCATGGAGAACTCGGTGGCATCGATTGTGCCGAGCTCGAGCGCTGGGTAGATGTCGCCGCCAGCGATTAGCTGGGTCGAAACACCGAGCTTCTCCATGACCTTCGCACCAAGCCCGAAGAAGCGCATCTTGAGACCCTTTAGATCCTCCGGCGATGTGATCTCGGTTCGGAACCAGCCCGATGCTTCGGGCGCCACCGAGCCGCAGGGAATGCCCTTGATGTTGTGCTTGGCATAAAGCTCGTCATAGATCTCAATGCCACCGCCGTAATAGACCCAGGCCATGTACTCGCCGGTGGCAGGACCAAAGGGCACGGCAGTAAAGAACTGCAGCGCTGGTACTTTGCCTGCCCAATAACCCGATGCCGTCCAGCCAGCGTCGATGGCACCAGTCGAAACCGCATCGAATATCTCCAGCGGCGGCACCAGAGCGCCAGGTTCGAAGAACTTGAGGTTGAAGTCGCCGCCCGACAGCCTGTCAACCGAGTCGGAAAGGTGGAGCCCCATGCTGCCGATCAACACCATGCTGGAGGGAAAAGAACTCGCCATTTTCCACGTCACGTTCGGCGCAAGCGCGGCACTCGCCGGCGCTGGCGCCTCACCCTGCGGCGCAGGTGCCACATGGCCATCCTTCCAGGCAAAAAAACCAACGCCAAGGCCAGCCGCCACGCCGACGACCAACAGCAATACGTTACGCATGTCAAAACTCCTGCGCGGTTGCAGATTTGCGACCACAAGAAAACTGAGGTATGGGACCTCTCCTATCGAAGCCTGTTAGGGATTACAAGTATCCCAACCCCAACCATACCGCGTAGTCTTCACGGAAGGCTTTAAGGGACTGCCAGACGCGAGCGAAATCGGCGTTTTCGGCCGAGCGCTCTGCGACCACCTCCTGCCAGCCTGCCTCAAAAGCAGCGAGGATTTCCGGCGACCATCTGTGCACGCTGACGCCCTGTTCCTTGAGCGCGGCGATGGCCTTGAATTGTAGCGCATCACCCTCAGCAATACTGAGCCGGATGCTCTCGCCACAGACCGTCTCCACCAACAGCTTGAGATCATCTGGAAGCGCCTGCCAGCGCTCCATGTTTACTATCAGCTCGAGGAAGGTCGATTGCTGGTGCCAACCTGGGAAGTAATAGTGCTTGGCGATCTGGTGAAAGCCCAGGGCCTGATCGACGGCGGGCATGGAGAACTCGGTGGCATCAATGGTGCCGAGCTCAAGCGCCGGATAGATGTCTGAGCCGGCGATCAGCTGGGTCGAGACGCCAAGGCGCTCCAACGCTTCGCCGCCGAGGCCGAAAAAACGCATCTTCAGCCCACGCAGATCCTCCACACTGATGATCTCCTCGCGGAACCAGCCAGAGGCCTCAGGCGGGAGCATACCGCACATAACGCCCTTCATGTTATGACGGGCATAGAGTTCGTCATACATCTCCTTGCCGCCGCCATAATAGAACCAGGCCATGTATTCGCCAGCATTCGGCCCGAAGGGCACGGCCGAAAAGAAAGCTAAGGCCGGCTCCTTGCCAACCCAATAACCGGCCGTGGCGATGCCAGCATCGATGGCACCGGCGGAGACCGCGTCGAACATCTCCATCACCGGAACCAGCGCGCCCGGATCGTAGAACTGGGCGTGCAGACGGCCGCCGGACAGCCCCGTGATCAACTTGGTTGCGCGCTCAGATAGGGTGCCGACTTGAACCAGCGAGGCCGGCACGGCGCCCGTAACCTTCCAGCGGATCACATCCTGGGGCACCGCGGCCTCCGTCAGCGTAACCTGCTCCGGCCCTCCATCTACGGCAACGAAGCCGACCAACAGCCCAGCCGTCAAGCCAATGATCAAAAACACGATGTTACGCATGGCCTCCCCCTGAATTTCTCGCCCACCATGATGGCCGCCAGGGTGATCCGAGCCAAGACGATTCTTCCTAATTCTTGATGAACCCAAATCAAAACCTTTCCGTAACCTTTTGTGGCCAAGTGTAATGCGGTTCTTTCATTTGTCACAAATAGAACATTACAAGAACAAATTTTCACCTAAATCGATCTCTAGGGTGTAGGTAGAAGAGAACCCACGAAACCTAGAGTCATTTCTTAGATGCTCTGCGCTGGACCGAGAAGTTTGATGAGCTTCACTGGTGTAAACCCATGTTTGACATGCTTGTTTCCATTGACCACCAGAAATTCCCATGATATCCCATTTAATTCCATGTAAACCCATATAGATCCATAAAGGCTCTAGGGTGGCCAAGGTTAAAGAGGCTTACGGAGGCAGTAGGGCAAAGGCCGGACCAATCCGGGCTTCGGAACGATCGGGGCATTGGGGGACACGGTGGGGATTTTCGTCGGCAGTCACGAACAGCGCATCGACCGCAAGGGGCGGGTCTCCGTCCCGGCCCGGTTCCGCGACGTGCTCGGCAAGAGCGCGACATTCTACGCCTTCCCTGCCCTCTCCAACAGCTCAATCGAGTGCCACACGAGCGCCTTCATGGAAGACTTGAGTCAAGACATCGACAGTCTCGACCCATTTTCGGACGAACAGGATCACCTGTCGGCGGCGATATTCGGCATGAGCTTCCCCCTCACGCCGGACAAGGACGGACGCGTCATCCTCCCTGACGCGCTTCGTGACCATTCTGGTATCGCCGAGGCGGTGGTGTATGTCGGCAAGGGCCGGTCGTTTCAGATTTGGGAACCTGTGCGCTTCCAAACCTACCAAAAACAGGTTCGCGACCGTGCCCTAGCCGACCGTCAGGCGCTGCGTCGGCGCCCCCAGGGCCCAGCGGACCCTGTGGAGAGTGGCACGTGACCGGAATGTCCCCCCCCCGACGTTCCGGCCACGTGCCCGTCTTGTTGGACGAGGCCATCGGCGCCCTGGCGCCGCGAGAGGGTGCGCTTTACGTCGACGCCACATTCGGCACCGGCGGTTACAGCAAGGCCATTCTCGATGCTGCACCGTGCATGGTGCTGGCCATAGACCGCGACCCAGAGGCGGTGTGCCGCGCCAAGGCGCTGGCCGCAGAGAGCGGCGAAAGGTTGCGCGTCATCGAAGGCTGCTTTGGCAATCTCAATAGCCTGCTACAAAGCCATGATACCGCCCGTATCAATGGCGGGGTGGTGCTCGACCTCGGGGTTTCCTCACCACAGCTCAATACACCCGAACGCGGTTTCAGTTTCCAGGCGGACGGGCCGCTCGACATGCGCATGGGATGCAACGGCCAGAGCGCTGCGGACGTGGTCAACAACGCCGAGGAATCTGAACTTTCCGATATCCTCTATCGTTATGGTGAGGAGCGCCAGGCGCGCCGCATCGCTGCCGCCATCGTAACCGCACGCGAGACCGCGCTACTGACCCGCACCACACAGCTCGCCGAAATTATCCACCGCGCCCTGCCGCCTCAGCGTGGTGGCCCTGACCCGGCGACGCGGAGCTTCCAGGCCCTGCGTATTCACGTCAACGACGAACTCGGCGAGTTACGCCGCGTGCTCGCAGCGGCCGAAAAACTGCTCACGGCCGGCGCCCGCCTGGTGGTGGTGTCATTTCATTCCCTCGAAGACCGCCTGGTCAAGCGCTTCCTGGCGCGGCGCGCGCGACCCGCGACGCGGCCCTCCCGCCACAGCCCCGCCGCCGCCGAGCAAACCGCAGCCCCTCCGCCATCCTTTGTGCTGCTGCACAAGCGGGTGGTGAAACCATCGGCATCGGAAGTTGCAGCTAACCCGCGTGCTCGGTCGGCGCGCCTACGCGCCGTAGAGCGCACGGCCGAGCCAGCCTGGAAGAACGCCGCATGATCCGCCTCTCAGGCGCGCTCACCCTGTTCCTGCTGAGTGCTGCGGCACTCGCCCTCTACCAACTCAAATATGAAGTTGCAGAACTCGAGGCCGAGCATACTCTCCTCACCAACGAGCTCGCGGCAGAGCGCGAGGCGATTCACGTGCTTGAGGCGGAATGGGCCTTCCTCGACCGCCCCGAGCGCCTGGCCAAGTTAGCCAGCGCGCATCTCGACCTGGTGCCGCTCGGGGCCGACAAGGTTATGCGAATCTCCGATCTGCCGTGGGCCGCGACGATCCTCGCCGGCGTCGGCGAGGGAGAGCGCTGATGGCCCCGCCGGCAGTACGCCTGGAAGGTGCCGGCAAGGGCACCCTCGAAGTCGCGCGCACCCGCCTTGTCGTAGGTGCAGCGCTGTTCGCTCTTGGCTTTGCGATCTTGTCTGCGCAACTCGCCAAGATCAGCTTGTTGGAAAGCGCGGCCGAGCGCTCGCGCAGCAGCGCCGCCATCGGCATGCCATTGCTGCGCGCCGATATCATCGACCGCAACGGCATCGTGCTGGCGACCAACCTCGAAACCCACTCGCTCTATGCTGATTCCCGACTGATCCGCACCCCGGCAGCAACCGCCGCACATCTGGCCGAGATCGTGCCCGGGCTCGACCGTGCCAAGACCCAGTTTCACCTTGCCAGCGACCGCGGGTTCGTCTGGATCCGCCGACACCTGACGCCACGCCAGGCATACGAAATCAATCGCCTCGGCGAGCCCGGCCTGCAGTTTCTGCGCGAGCAGCGCCGGGTATATCCCCAAGGCGAAGCCACGGCGCATCTGGTCGGCTTCACGAATGTTGACAATGCCGGCCTCGCCGGCATCGAGAAGGCCCACGAAGGGCGTCTGACCACAGCGCCCGATACGCCGCTAGCGCTGTCGCTCGACGTCCGCTTCCAGCACATCCTGCACCAGGAGTTGGCCGCCGGCATGGTGACCTATTCAGCCTCGGGTGCGGCCGGCATCATCATCGATGTCGACACCGCCGAAGTCATGGCCATGGTCAGCCTACCCAGTTTCGATCCCAACCGCGATCCCGGGCGCAGTCCAGGCGATGCCCGCTTCAACCGCGCCAGCCACGGCATCTATGAGATGGGCTCGACCTTCAAAACCTTCACCATCGCCGCTGCGCTCGATGCCGGCATCGTCGAGCTTGAGGATGGTTACGACGCCTCGGAGCCGTTGCACCTAGCCCGCTTTACCATTCGGGATTTTCACGCTGAGAACCGCTGGCTCTCGGTGCCAGAAATCTTCATGCATTCGTCCAATATCGGCGCCGCCAAGATGGCGCTCGATCTAGGCGGCGACCGACAGCAGGCTTTTCTGGCCAGCTTCGGCTTGTTGAGCCCGGCGCCAGTAGCACTACCGGAAATCGGCGCACCGATGACACCCGCACGCTGGCGCGACATCAATACCGCGACCATCGGCTTCGGTCACGGCATTGCGGTTAGCCCACTGCAATTGGCCAGCGCCGCCACCGGGCTCGTCAATGGTGGCACCATGCGCCCGCCTACACTGCTGCTGCGCAACGCGCCGACGCCCGGGGTGCGCGTGATCAACCCCGAGACCTCGCGGCGCATGCGCCAGTTGCTGCGTCTGGCGGTCAAGCATGGCACCGGCCGCAAGGCTGATGTGGAAGGCTATCTGGTGGGAGGGAAGACCGGTACGGCCGAGAAAAATAGCCCCGAGGGTTACGACCGCGACCGCCTTCTGTCGTCCTTCCTCGGCACCTTTCCCATAGACAACCCGCGATATGTGATTCTGGCGGTGATCGACGAGCCCCACGGCACCGAGAACAGTTACGGCTACGCCACCGGCGGTTGGACCGCGGCACCTGTGGTGGGACACGTTGTCGCACGTATCGGGCCGTTAGCCGGCCTGCCACCACGCCCCGAGCCGATCGGCGAAGCCGAAGCCCCGCCGCTCTTGATCACGCCTGACGGTACTGAGATCCGTCTTGCGTCTTTCTGAGGTAGTCGGCGAAACGGGAATGACGCGCGCAGGTGACAGCGAATTGGAAATCACCGGGCTTAGCAGCAACAGTCGTCTTGTAAAGCCGGGCCATTTGTTTGCCGCTTTCTCAGGCAGCCGGGCCGATGGCGCGCAATTCATCGCCGATGCCGCCAGGCAAGGGGCGGCAGCGGTGCTTGCCTCTCCCGCGGCGACGGAAGCCTGCGCCACAGCCGGCCTGCCACTGATCGCAGACGAGACCCCACGCCGCCGCTACGCCCTAGCAGCGGCGCGCTTCTTCGCCCCGCAACCGCGCACCATTGCCGCCGTGACCGGTACCAACGGCAAGACTTCCGTCGTCGGCTTCCTACGTCAGATTTGGGAGCGGCTAGGCAAGCCCGCGGCCAGCCTCGGCACGCTCGGCGTCTCGGCACCGGGCTTCGATGCCGGCACATCACTGACCACTCCCGAGCCCGCCGCCTTGCACGCAACCCTCCAAGCATTGTCCGGTACCGGCATCGAGCATGTGGCCTTAGAGACCTCGAGCCACGGCCTCGCCCAACACCGCTGCGACGGCTTGACGCTAACGGCCGCGGCCTTTACCAATCTCAGCCGCGACCATCTCGATTATCACGCTGGCGAGGACGCCTACATGGCGGCCAAGGCGCGGCTGTTTTTCGAGGTCCTGCCGGCGAACGGCTGCGCCGTCATCAATACGGACGACCCCCGCGGCCTGGCACTTGCCGCGCAGTGTCGAAAGCGCGGCCAGCGGATCATTACCATCGGCGCAGGGCCGGCCGACCTCTCCCTGTCAGCGCAGTGCGTGCTCGCCGCAGGTCAGCGCTTCGAAGCGGCCTATGATGGGCAGAGCTACCCCCTCCAGACGCCACTGCTGGGCGACTTCCAGATCAGCAATCTGCTATGCGCCACAGCGCTGGCCATAGCCTGCGGCGAGGACGCGGCAGCGGTATTCGCCACCCTGCCCCACCTGGCCGGCGCGCCGGGTCGTCTGCAATTGGTAGCACGGCATGCGGACGGCGGTCCCGTGGTCGTGGATTATGCCCACACGCCCGATGCCTTGCGCGCAGTGCTCGTCGCCCTGCGCCCTCATGTTACGGGGCACCTACACCTGGTTTTTGGTTGCGGCGGCGACCGCGACGCCGGCAAGCGGCCGCTGATGGGTGCCATTGCGGCCGAGCTTGCCGACAGCATCATAGTGACCGACGACAATCCGCGTAGCGAGGATGCGGCCACGATCCGCGCCACAATCGTTGCCGCCTGCCCCGGCGCCCGCGAGATCAGCGCCCGGGCCGATGCCATTGATAGCGCCGTCGCGAACATGGCACCCGGCGATGGCTTGCTGGTCGCCGGTAAGGGTCACGAACGAACGCAAATCATTGGCGATCAACAGATATCTTTCGACGACGCCGAGACCGCGCGGCAAGCCGTGCTTGGCCGTGGCGGGGAGGCCATGCCGTGACCACCCTGGCGTCATGGACGGCAACAGCGGCGGCAAGTGCGTGCGGTGGAAGGGCGCACAGCAATTGGACCGCCGCCGGCGTCTCAATAGACAGCCGCAGCCTGACGGGTGGCGAGTTGTTTGTCGCCTTGTCAGGACCAAACTTCGATGGTCACGACTTCGTCGCTCAGGCCCTGGAAGCAGCTGCCGCAGCCGCCATGGTCTCTCGCGTGCCACCCGGGCTCGCGAGGGCTCCGCTGCTCCTAGTCGAGGACACGGAGGCGGCCCTCATCTCCCTCGCCCGAGCCGGGCGCGCGCGCAGTGCGGCGCGCCTAGTCGGCATCACCGGCAGCGTCGGCAAGACCGGCACTAAGGACTTGGCAGCGCGGGCACTTTCAACCCTCGGCACCACCTTCGCCAGCCGCGGCAATCTCAACAACCAGATCGGCCTGCCCCTGAGCCTAACGAACCTGCCGTCACAAACACACTTCTGCGTACTCGAGATGGGCATGAACCATGCTGGCGAGATTGCCGTACTGAGCGATGTTGCCCGCCCCGACGTAGCGCTGATAACAACCGTGGAGGCGGTTCACTTGGCCTATTTCCGCGACGTCGGTGAGATCGCCGCAGCCAAGGCGGAGATCTTCTCCGGGGTAATTCCGGGTGGCACTGCTGTGCTCAACCGGGACAACCCCCATTTTGCCTATCTGGCCAAGGCAGCGGGTGAAGCAGGAATCACGCGCATCATTGATTTCGGCACATCCGAGGCCTGTGTAGCGCGCTTACTCGACTACTGGCCAACGCCCGGCAACAACCGCGTATCGATCGCGATCGACGGTCGGCGACTCGATTATGTGCTCGGCATCGACGGCCGCCACTGGGCCATGAACAGCCTTGCCGCACTGGCTGCCGTCCACGCGCTTGGCGAAGATATCGACCGCGCTGTAACAGCCTTTGCCGAGGCCATTGCCCCAGCCGGACGCGGTGCCATGCGCCCCCTCGACCTCGCCTGCGGCCGGGTGCTGCTCATCGACGACAGCTACAACGCTAGCCCCGCGTCCATGCGCGCAGCTATCGCGATGCTCGCCGAAAGCGGTGGAAGCCGGCGCGTCGCCATCTTCGGCGACATGCTGGAGCTTGGCGACGACGCAGAGAGCCTGCATGCTGCACTGGCGCTCAACCTGGAGCAGGCTGAGGTTGATCTGGTGCATACGGCCGGACCATTATCGGCAGCTACACATAATGCGTTACCGCATCACCGCCGCGGCCTCCACGCGGCGGATTCCACTGAACTCGCGCCGCAGATCTCAGCGACGCTGCGCAAGGGCGACGCAGTCCTGGTCAAGGGCTCGCGCGGCAGCGCCATGGAACGCGTGGTCACGGCGCTAATCACGGCCGACAACAAGGGCGACGCCATGTTGCTCGCCGCCAATGGCAACTGCTGAGCGGAAGGGGCAAGGAAATGCTCTACAACTTCCTTTCGCCGCTCGCCGAGGATTACGCGGTCCTGAACCTGTTCCGCTATCTCACTTTTCGCACCGGCGGCGCCGTCCTTACCGCTCTCATTATCAGCTTCATCGTCGGGCCGGGTCTGATCCGTCTGCTGCGCACGCGCCAGGTGGAAGGCCAACCGATCCGCGACGATGGGCCGGAGAAGCATCTGGAAACCAAGAAGGGCACGCCGACCATGGGCGGCTTCCTGATTTTGCTGGCCCTGATAACCGGCACGCTGTTGTGGGCAGACCTGAGCAACCAGTTCGTCTGGATCGTGTTGCTGGTCACGGTCGGCTTCGGCATCATCGGTTTCGCCGACGATTATCTCAAGGTTACCCAGCGCCACCATCGGGGTCTGCCGGGCTCACTCAAGCTGCTCGCCCAGTTCGCCATCGCGCTTGCGGCGACGGTATGGATCACGTGGCTGGTGCCCAACGACCTCTCCATGGCCCTAGCCCTACCGTTTCTGAAAAGCGTACTGATCCAACTCGGTTGGTTCGCCATCCCTTTCGCCATGCTGGTGGTGGTCGGCGCCTCCAACGCGGTCAACCTGACCGACGGCCTCGACGGCCTGGCCATCGTGCCGATCATGATCGCCGCGGCGTGCTTCGGCATAATCTCCTATCTCGTCGGCAATGCAGTCTTTGCCAATTACTTACAAATTCATGCGGTGCCGGGCGCCGGCGAGCTGGCCGTGCTATGCGGCGCCCTGCTCGGCGCCAGCCTAGGCTTTCTTTGGTTCAACGCACCACCCGCCATGGTCTTCATGGGTGACACCGGAAGCCTCGCCACGGGCGGCGCGCTCGGTACCATCAGCGTCATCACCAAGCACGAGTTGGTGCTCGCCATCGTCGGCGGACTGTTCGTGCTGGAGGCGGTATCCGTAATCGCACAGGTGACTTCATTCAAGCTGACCGGGCGCCGCGTTTTCCGTATGGCACCCCTGCATCACCACTTCGAGCAGAAGGGTTGGGAAGAGCCAACCATCGTCATCCGCTTCTGGATCATCGCCCTAATCCTAGCGCTGGTCGGGCTCGCCACCCTGAAGTTGAGGTGAGGCGATGATCACGGTTACGGAATTCCAGGGCGAACGGGTCGCGGTCTTCGGACTGGGGCGGAGCGGCCTGTCGGCTATTCGGGCGCTTATCGCGGGCGGCGCCGAGGTGCTGGCCGGCGACGATCGCGCGGGCAACCTGGGCGAGGCTGCACGGCTCGGTGCAAAGACAGCCGACCTGCCAGACACCGATTGGCGGGGCATCAAAGCGCTTGTGCTCAGCCCTGGCGTGCCCCTTACCCATCCGCAGCCACACCCGGTGGTACACGCGGCGGTAGCCGCCGGCGTCGAGATTCTTTGCGATGTGCCGTTGATGGCTGCCGCGGTTCGCACCAAGGGTCCGCAGATTGTCGGTATTACCGGTACCAACGGCAAGTCGACCACCACAGCCCTGCTCGGACACTTGCTGCGCCATGCCGACCGCGCGGTGCAGATCGGCGGCAATATCGGCACCCCGACACTCGACCTAAAACCGCTTGAGGACGACGGTACCTACGTAATCGAAATGTCGTCCTACCAGCTCGATCTGGCCCGTGGTATGGCCTTCGATGTGGCGGCGCTACTCAATCTGTCACCGGACCACCTCGACCGCCATGGCGGCATGGACGGCTATGTCGCGGCGAAACGGCACATCTTCGACGGCCAGGACGCGGCTTGCAGCGCGGTCATCGCTATCGACGACCGGCTTACCGCCGCCATCTTCGACGACCTTACCGAGCATGGCGCCCAACGGCTGATTCCGGTATCGACCCATGGACCGGTCGAACGCGGCGTCTTTGTCGCCGACAGCGCCCTACACGACGCCCTTGACAACGACGCAATACGCATCACATCGCTTAGCGGCATCGACAGCTTGGCCGGCAGCCACAATCGCCAAAACGCTGCCACAGCCTACGCCATCGCTCGCGCCCTTGGCCTTACGGCGGGCGAGGCGGCGAGCGGGCTTGCCTCCTATCCGGGTCTTGCCCACCGCATGGAGCCTATCACGACGCAGCGCGGCGTGCGCTTTATCAACGACAGCAAAGCGACCAATGCCATAGCAGCGGCCCAGGCACTGTCTGCCTTCGAGCGCATCCACTGGATTGCCGGCGGCCATGGCAAAAACAAAGATTTCGGTGCGCTCAAACCCTGGCTCGATCATGTCGTGTGCGCCTATTTAATCGGCGAGACAGCGGAACACTTGGCAACAGAACTCGATATGCCCACAGTTCAGTGTGGCACCCTCGACCGTGCCGTAGCCAAAGCAGCTGAAACCGCGGCGCGAGGTGAGGTGGTGTTGTTCTCGCCAGCTTGCGCCTCATTCGACCAGTTTGCCAACTTCGAGGCGCGTGGAGAGCGTTTTCGCCAGCTTGTCGAGGCCCTCTCATGAGCGCTCCGGCTCGCGTCGATTCGAGCCTGCTCGGACGCTGGTGGCTCACCGTGGACCGCTGGATGCTGGCGGCGCTGCTTGTCTTGCTCGCGCTCGGCGCCCTGATGGTGCTGGCGGCCAGCCCAGCAGTTGCAGAGCGCCTCAGCCTCGACAGCTTTCACTTCGCGCACCGGCACCTCGCCTTCCTGGTGCCATCGTTGTTCCTGATGCTGGCGGTATCGCTGCTCTCGCCGGTCGGTGTCCGCCGCTTGGCCATGATCATGCTTGGCGTCGGCATGCTGTTGATGCTGACGACGCTGATCTTCGGTTTCGAAGCCAACGGCTCCCGCCGCTGGCTGGCCGTCGGTGGAATTTCCTTCCAGCCCTCGGAGATCGTCAAACCAGCGTTGGCCGTAGTCGCGGCCTGGTTGTTCACCCTGCAGCGCCAAAGTCGCGGCGTACCCGGGGATGCGATGTCGGCGGGGCTGTTCGCGATCGTACTTCTGCTACTTGTTATGCAACCTGACTTCGGCATGGCCTTTGCCGCCACCGTGGTTTGGTCGGCACAGTGGTTCCTGGCCGGCCTACCGCTGCTTTGGGTCGGCGTGCTCATGGCGGTGGGTATCAGTGGATTAATAGCGGGCTATCGAACTCTAGATCATGTGCAAAGTCGTATCGACCGCTTTCTCGATCCGGCCACGGGCGATACTTATCAGATCGATACCGCTCTCAGTGCCTTTTCGAGTGGCGGGCTGCTCGGCCGCGGACCAGGTGAGGGAGTGATCAAGGCTCACTTGCCGGACGCCCATTCGGATTTTATTTTCGCCGTAGTTGGTGAGGAGTTTGGTCTCGTCGCCTGCCTAGCGCTGGTGGCGCTCTTCGCCTTCGTCGTTCTGCGTGGCTTCTTGCGCTTGCAGAAAGAAGAGGACCTCTTCCGCCTGCTCGCCGCGGCCGGGCTGCTGACACTGTTCGGCATGCAGGCACTAATCAACATGGCGGTCTCACTCAACCTGCTTCCGACCAAGGGTATGACGCTGCCCTTTATCTCCTATGGTGGCTCGTCGATGCTCTCGCTGGCGGTGGCCATGGGCATGGTGCTGGCGCTTACACGCTGGCACGTACGCCCGGGATGCTGGCCATGAGCGGGCCGGTAGTAATCGCGGCCGGCGGCACCGGTGGCCATGTTTTTCCGGCGCTGGCACTGGCGGCCGCCTTGCGCGCGGACGGCATCGAGACCGCCTTCATCACCGACCGTCGGGGCAGCGCCTTTGAGGGCGAGATAGCTGGCGTTGCGTGCTATGCCGTACGCGCCGGCGCCGTTGCTGAGCGCAATGTTCTCGGCATCCTACGCTCACTAACCAATCTGCTTATCGGCACCTGGCAGGCGCGGGGCCTGCTGCGTCGGCTCAAGCCGCCGCTGGCAGTGGGGTTTGGCGGCTATGCCTCGGTGCCGCCTCTGTTCGCGGCCGCTGGCCTCGGCGTGCCGACTCTCATCCACGAAGCCAATGCAGTTCTCGGCCGCGCTAACCGGCTGCTCGCCCACCGCGCCCGCGTCATCGCCACCGCCTTCCCCAAAACCACGCGCGTGCGCCCAGGCCAGCGGCTCGCCCCCACGGGTAACCCGGTACGCGCTGAGATCGTCGCCGCACGCGCTGTCCCCTACGCCGCGCCAAAGCCGGACGGACCGTTCCGCCTGTTGGTCATTGGCGGCAGCCAGGGCGCGCGCATCATGGGCAGCCGGTTGCCGCAAGCGCTCGCCACTCTGCCAGACGCCACCCGGTCGCGCCTAGCCCTGACCTTGCAATGCCGCGAAGAGGACCTGAGCGACGCCCGCGCAAACCTTGATGCCGCCGGCATCAAAGCCGAGGTCTACACCTTCTATCACGACATCGCAGACCGCTTGGCAAGCGCCCATCTTGTGATCGCGCGCGCCGGAGCTTCAACCGTTGCCGAACTCACCTGTATCGGCCGACCGGCAATCTTGATCCCTTTCGCCCATGCGACCGATGATCACCAGAGTGCCAACGCGGCCGCCCTGGTCGCGGCTGGCGGCGCCTGGATGATCGCCGAATCCGATATCCGCGGCGAGGCCCTGCGCAATACGATTGCCGCGCGCATGACTGATCCGGCCCTGGCCACCACGGCAGAGAAAGCGCGAGCCTTCGGCGCGCCCGACGCAGCGGCAAGGCTGGCGACGTTGGCCAAAGATCTGATGCAGGAGGGTGCGCGATGAGCGCGCTACCTCTTGACATCGGCACCCTGCATTTCATCGGCATCGGCGGCATTGGCATGAGCGGCATTGCCGAAGTCATGCACAATCTCGGCTACACGGTGCAGGGCAGCGACCTCTCGGAGAGCGCCAGCGTCCGGCGCCTGTGCGCGCTCGGCATCCACGTCACCATCGGCCATAGCGAGGAGGCGCTCGGCGACGCCGCGGTAGTGGTCATCTCCAGCGCCGTCAAAGCCGATAATGTCGAGGTCGTAGTGGCGCGTACGCGCATGTTGCCGGTGGTTCGTCGCGCCGAGATGCTGGCCGAGCTGATGCGCTTGAAATGGTCAATCGCCGTCGGCGGCACCCACGGCAAGACTACCACCACTTCGATGGTCGCCGCTCTGCTCGATGCCGCGCGCCTAGATCCGACAGTGATCAATGGCGGCATTATCAATGCCTACGGCACCAATTCGCGCCTCGGCGCCGGCGAATGGATGGTGGTCGAGGCCGACGAATCCGACGGCACCTTCGTCCGCCTACCGGCAACCATTGCCGTGGTCACCAATATCGATCCAGAGCATATGGAGTTCTATGGTAATTTTGATTCCTTGCGCGCCGCCTTTCAGAGTTTTGTCGAGAATATTCCGTTTTACGGCTTCGCCGCGCTTTGCATAGACCACGCGGAAGTGCAGGCGATGATCGGACGCATGCCGGACCGCCGCATCGTCACCTACGGCACCAGTCCGCAGGCCGATGTGCGCGCCATAGACGTACAGCCGATTTCAGAGGGCATGCACTTCGATGTCGCCATCAACCGGCGCGGCGGTGACGGCGAGCGGATTTGGCGCAATCTGGTGCTACACATCCCAGGCGCCTACAACGTGCAGAACGCACTCGCCATGATCGCCATCGCCACTGAGATGGGCATCACTGAGGACACCGTACGCGCCGCTCTCTCAACCTTCAAAGGCGTGCGCCGGCGCTTTACGCGCATCGGCACAGTGGGTGGTATCAGCATTGTCGATGACTACGCCCATCACCCGGTGGAGATCGCCGCCGTGCTCGACGCTGCACGCCAGGTGGCCGAGGGCCGTGTGATCGCCGTCGTTCAGCCGCATCGCTTCACGCGCCTACGCGATCTCTTCGAGGAATTCTGCTCCTGCTTCAACGACGCTGACGCCGTGGTTGTCACCAATGTTTTCGCGGCTGGCGAAGCCCCCATCGACGGCTTCGATCGAGACGCGCTGGCGGAGGGTCTTCGCGCCCGCGGGCACCGGGCCGTAACCGCACTCAAGAACGAGGCATTGCTGACCGAAACTATCGCCGGAATCGCCGAGGATGGCGATCTGGTAATCTGCCTCGGCGCCGGCAGCATAACACAGTGGGCCAATGATCTGCCGACCCGCCTCGCCGCTCTATCAGCGCCACCACATGCCATCAGAGATGGCCAATGATAGCAGCAACCATCCCGCGGCTGATCGATAGACTGCCAGCTGTACGTGGCGAGATGCGCGCGGACGTACCACTACATCGCATCAGCTGGTTCCGTGTCGGCGGCTCGGCGGAAGTGCTATTCGAGCCTGCCGATCGCGACGACCTTGCGGCATTCCTCGCCACCCACAGTGCCGAGGTGCCCGTGACCGTACTCGGCACATGTTCGAACGTGATCATCCGCGACGGCGGTATCGATGGCGTGGTGGTGCGCCTAGGTCGCGGCTTCACGAGCATAAAAATTGCTGGGACCATGGTCCACGCTGGCGCCGGCGCAGCGGACAAGATAGTCGCGCGGATGGCCTGCGAGGCAAGTGTCGCGGGGCTCGAGTTCCTCGTCGGCGTGCCAGGCACCATCGGCGGAGGTGTACGCATGAATGCAGGCGCCTATAAGCGCGAGTTCGCCGACGTCATAACCAGCATCGAGGTGTTGGATACCGCCGGCAACGTGCAGGAGTTATCGGGAAACAATCTCGGCTTCGCTTACCGGCACAGCACGCTGCCTGAGGGTTGGATCTGCACGGGCGCTACATTGGTTGGCGAGTCTGGGGACTACGATGAGATCGACGCCCGTATGCACGAGATTGTGCAGGCTCGCGAGATAAGCCAACCAATCCGCGCGCGCACCGGCGGTAGCACTTTCGCGAATCCGGCTAGCGGTGCCAAGGCATGGCAACTGATCGACCAAGCCGGTTGCCGCGGGCTAGCCATCGGCGACGCCCAGGTCTCGGAGCAACACTGTAATTTCCTTATAAATCGCGGCAAGGCCAGCGCCACCGACCTGGAAACGCTCGGCGAGACCGTGCGCGAGCGCGTGCGCGAGACAAGCGGCGTCACCCTTGAGTGGGAAATTCGGCGCCTGGGCAAGCCTGCCGGAGAGCGCCCATGACACGGCGGGTGGCAGTGCTGATGGGCGGCCTTTCCGCTGAACGCGAAGTCTCGTTAGTGAGTGGTGCCGCCGTGATCAAAGCACTAACCAGTCTAGGATACAGTGTCATAGCAATCGATGTCGGACACGATATTGTCACCAAGCTCGCCCCAATGCGTTCCAGTGTGGATGTGATCTTCAACGCCCTGCACGGCCAGCATGGTGAAGACGGCTGCGTCCAAGGCCTCTGCGAGCTCATGGACATCCCCTACAGCCATTCTGGAGTATTGGCTTCGGCCCTGGCGATGAACAAGCCCTTAGCTAAGCGCCTTTTCCAGGAAGCCGGGATACCGGTCGCAGCCAGCCGAGTGGTGACGCGTGACGAGGTGCTCGCCGGCCATCCCATGCGACGACCCTATGTACTCAAGCCGATCGATGAGGGCTCCAGCGTCGGCGTCCGCCTGTTTGTCGACGACGATGCGCCACCGCCTTTCGACTCTGAGCCCTGGCCCTATGGCAACGAAGTGATGGCAGAGGCCTATATTCCCGGCCGCGAGATCACCGTTGCGGTGATGGGAAATAAGCCGCTCGGAATGCTGGAGATCCGCCCACACGAGGGCTTCTACGATTACGATACCAAATATCTTGAAGGCCGCGCCGAACACCTTATCCCAGCGCCAATACCCGGGACCGACCATGCGGCCGCACTTGACATTGCCGAGCGAGCGCATCGCGCCCTTGGCTGTGAAGGCGTCAGCCGCGCCGACTTCCGATACGACGACAGCGAACAGGGCATGGGCCTACGCTTGCTCGAGATCAACACTCAACCGGGCATGACGCCACAGTCGCTGGTTCCCGAAATCGCCGCCCATGCCGGCCTTAGCTTCAGCGAACTGGTCGACTGGATAGTGGAGGACGCCATATGCCGGGCTTGAGGGCAAGGAGGGCGGACCGTGTGAGCCGAGCGGGGGCGCGCAAGGCGGCCAGCAGCAAGTCGAAGGTCGCGCGTAAACCCCGCTCGCGCAAGCCTGCGCAGCAACGGCGCCTGCGCCTCGATAGACGGCGTGTGCGCCAACTTACCATGGGAATTGTGCTCCTTCTGATCTTGGGCGGCAGCGCTCATACCTGGCGAAGCGGACTAATACAGGCCATTAGCGCGAAGGCCGGGCGCCAGGCTGTCACTGCCAGTGTCGATGCCGGTCTCGCCGTAGAGGAGATCTTCGTCGTCGGCCGCAGCCATGTCTCGCTCGAGCGCCTGCGCGAGGCGCTCAGTATCGAGCGCGGCGACGCAATTCTGGTGCTTGATTTAGATGCGGCACGAACGCGCATCGAAGCGCTATCTTGGGTTGCCGCAGCAAGTATCGAACGCCGGCTGCCGGATACGCTCTATGTGCGCATTGTCGAGCGCAAGCCGTTCGCCCTTTGGCAGCATCAGGGCCGCATGGCGCTAGTCGATGACAAAGGTGCACTGCTGACCAACGAGACTCTGCAACGCTTCGTCACCCTGCCACTGGTCGTCGGCGAAGGCGCGCCGCGCGCCTTGCCGATTCTGCTGAGCGTGCTGGCGGATGAGCCTGAAATAGCAGCGCGCGTCACTGCGGCTGTCTGGGTCGGCCGCCGCCGCTGGACGCTCAATATCGACGACCGGCTCAAGGTCAAGCTCCCCGAGCACAGCGTCGCCGACGCCTGGCAACGCCTGGTGCAGCTGCAACGGCGCGATAGAATTCTCGACCGCGCCCTCGTCATGCTCGATCTCAGGCACGCGGACCGGCTCGTCGTGCGTCCGGCCGCCGACGCGATCATTCCCGCCCCGGGCTCGGAGTCGGACGTATGAGCGGTTGGCAAGGAGGGTCCTATGCGCGTGCTAACACCGACGGCCTGATCGTCGCCCTCGACGTGGGCACAGCCAAGATCGCTTGCCTCATCGCTGAGGACGAGGGAGATGGCCTGCTGCATGTGGTCGGTGTCGGCCACAAGGTCAGCCGCGGCCTGCGCAACGGCGCGGTCATCGACATCGAAGCGGCAGAACAAGCCGTGCGCGAGGCCGTGCATGGTGCAGAGAGCATGGCCGGCGAAACGGTGCGCAGCGGCGTCATCAATCTTTCATCCGGCCAGCCCCAGTCACGCTGCTTCTCCGTCGAAGTGGAGATCGGCGGCCACGAGGTCGGCGACGCCGACCTGCGCCGCATTCATGACGTTGCCCAGCGCCAACCCTCGCCTGCCGACCGTACGGTCGTGCATGCGCTGCCCGTGGCTTACGGCATCGATGGCGTCACCGGCATCCGCGACCCACGCGGGTTGTTCGGCGACAGGCTATCGGTAACCATGCACGTGGCGACCGCGGGCCGCGGCGCTGTGCGCAATCTCTCGACTTGCCTGGCGCGCTGCCATCTCAACGTGGACGACCTAGTGCTCTCGGCCTATGCCGCCGGCCAGGCTGTGCTGGTTAAGGATGAGCGCGAGCTTGGCGCAGTCTGCGTCGACCTGGGCGCCGGAACAACCTCGATCGCAGCCTTCCATGGCGATCGTTTGGTGCACACGGATTGCCTACCGATCGGCGGCGCCCATGTCACGAACGACATCGCGCGTGGCCTGGCAACGCCGCTTGCCAACGCCGAGCGCATCAAGACTTTGCACGGTAGCGTCATCGCCGATGCAGCCGACGATAGGCGCCTGCTGGATGTCCCCACCATCGGCGAGGGCGAGAGCATCGGCGTCAACATCGACCAGGTGCCGCGGGCGCAGCTGATTGACATTATCCGGCCTCGCCTCGAGGAGACGTTCGAGATGGTGTGCGACCGTCTCGCCACCTCCGGCTTGGCCGAGTTGGCCGGACACCGGGTGGTGCTAACGGGTGGAGCCAGCCAGATGAACGGCATCGCTAACTTGGCCGGGCAGATTCTTGATAGTCCGGTACGGCTTGGTAAACCGCGCGCCCTGCGCGGCCTTGCCGAATCGACCAGCGGCCCGGCCTTCGCCGTCGCCGCAGGTCTGTTGCAACACGCTTTCGAGACCTCTTCCCCCAACGCCGAGCGTCGGCACGAGTTGACTCGTGATCCCCCCCGCGGGCTCGGCCGCATCGGCCATTGGCTTAGGGAGAACTTTTGAAACCACATACACCTACCTCCAAACAAACGTACAACGCTTACTTAGAGAGGGACCAAAATGACCATCAATCTCAGCGTTCCAGCAACGCACGAGCTCAAACCGAGAATCACCGTCTTCGGTGTCGGCGGCGCCGGCGGTAATGCGGTCAACAACATGATTACTTCGCACCTTGAAGGGGTCGAGTTTGTGGTCGCTAACACCGATGCACAAGCCTTGTCGCAGGGACTGACCGAGCGGCGCATCCAGCTCGGCACCATGCTGACCCAGGGCCTCGGCGCCGGTGCCCGTCCCGATGTCGGTCGACAAGCAGCAGAAGAGGCCCTCGATGCTATCGAAGACCATTTACAGGGCAGTAATATGGCCTTCATCACTTGCGGCATGGGTGGTGGTACCGGTACCGGTGCTGCGCCAATCATCGCCCAGCGCGCCCGTGAGCACGGCATCCTCACCGTCGGCGTGGTAACCAAGCCGTTCCTCTTCGAGGGCAAGCACCGCATGCGCATCGCCGAGGCAGGAATCGATGAACTGCAGGCCCATCTCGATACGCTGATCGTCATTCCCAACCAGAACCTATTCCGCATCGCCACCGAGAGCACGACGTTTACCGACGCCTTCAAGATGGCTGACGACGTACTCTATTCTGGTGTGCGCGGTGTCACCGACTTGATGGTAATGCCAGGCCTAATCAATCTCGATTTTGCCGACGTGCGCGCAGTTATGATGGAGATGGGCAAGGCCATGATGGGCACCGGCGAGGCCGAGGGCGAAAAGCGCTCTCTCGATGCGGCTGAGGCGGCGATCAACAATCCGCTACTCGACGACGTCTCACTAAAGGGCGCCCATGGCGTGCTCGTCAACATCACCGGCGGACCCGATATGACCCTGTTCGAAGTCGACGAGGCCTGCAATCACATCCGCGATCAGGTCGATCAGGAAGCCAACATCATCTTCGGCTCGACTTTCGACGACCAGCTTGCCGGCCACATCCGCGTGTCGGTGGTCGCCACCGGCATTGACGACCGCCAAGGAGATGCCAACGCGCTGACCGGCACCGAGCGACTAGTCGTGCCTACTTCGGTTGCCGAGACCAGCCCGACGATCGAAACGCCGATCACCGAGGCACCAGCGCCCGAGCCGGTCCTCGCGGCAGAGCTTGCGCCGGAGGCTAAACTCACAGTGCAGGCGGAGCCCGAGCCAGAGCGGCTCATGTCGACAGGCCGTTCCGATGCTGACCGGACCGCCGTCGCCCCGGCGCCAGAAGCGCAGATGCCGATAGCGCCTGTCGCCGGCAGTGACAGCGGTGCCACGGATAGCGCGCCCGAGGCGCCTCGTCCGCGATTGTTCGAATGGATGAAGCGCAGCAGTCGCCCAGCTGAGGCAGCACCGGCGCCGGAAGCCCAACCCGCACCGGCCGCAGTGCGGGAGTTGGTTCTGGAGGGGGCCGCACCGACACCGGCGGCACCGCTTATCGTCACCAGCATCGCCACTCCGGCCCCAGCCGTGCCCCCCACCCCGACCACCGCCGAGGAGGATCTGCTCGACATCCCAGCCTTCCTCCGCCGGCAATCAACTTGACTGAGGAGGAGGGCGCCGGAGCTATCTATCTCAGCCACTTGCTTAGGCTGGGATGGCAGAATGTAGGAGCGCAAGAGCAGGCTCAGTGAACGGAAACGAGATCGCCTGATCGAGAACTTTGTGGCGGTTACGACAACATGTACCGTGGAAAAACTTGTCGACATCCACCGGAACACGGCGGTCTGTTTCTACACGCGCCTTCGCAAGGTAACTGCCGAGGATATGGAAAAGGCGTCACCATTTGCAGGAGAGATCGAATTGGACGAGAGCTATTTCGGCGGTGTGAGGAAGGATAAGCGCGGTCGAGACGCTGTCGAAAAGTCCTGATTTTCTGGCTTTTAAAGCGCGAAAGAAAGGTCTGCACAGTGATGATCTGCAATGCCCGGACGGCCACGTTGATGCCGATCATAGAGCGCATGATTCTGCCTGATTCCTATTGTCCACACAGACAACTTCGCGAGCTATGATCCTGGACAGCTCAGATTTCCACCATGTGTGGATCAACCACTCAGGCCGGTTCATCGAAGAACGGAACCACATCAACGGAATCGGAGAACTTCTGGAACGAGGCAAAACAGCATCTACAACGCTTCAATAGAGTCCCGAAACAGAGCTGTCCCCTGCTTCTAAAGGAGTGCTGCCAGGGGTTCAACGGAGGTGATCACCGAGAGCTGTTTAGCCAATTGAAGGCGTGGGTGAATGCAAAACTAAAAAGCCATTAAATTAGGACAGCCCCTAGGCGTAACATTCGGTAACAAAGATTGATTTGAGGGTTCGTAAAGCGCTTGTTACAAGCACTTTCAGGCTCTCAAGCGGGCTGGATGAGACGGATATGCCGTCACAAGATCAAGGCGGGGACCAGGTGACGACAAGCTACCAAACGACGATTCACAATTCTATTTGCTGTGCGGGCATCGGCCTGCATGGTGGTCAGACCGTGCGGATGACATTGAGGCCAGCGCCTGCAGGAAGCGGGATCATGTTCGTGCGTGCCGATCTCGCCGGGGCCCGCGTGCCAGCGCGCTTCGATGCGGTCACCGATACCCGTCTCGGTACTACCCTCGGTGGAGAGAGTGACGCCAGCGTTGCCACAGTCGAGCATCTGATGGCGGCCGCCTGGGGCTGTGGCATCGACAATCTAGAGGTCGAGATCGATGGCCCCGAAGTCCCGGCAATGGATGGCAGTTCGGAGCCTTTTGTGTTCCTGCTGGACTGCGCCGGCCGGAATACCGTGCCAGCGCTGCGCCAGTGCATCCGGGTGCTACGGCCGGTCACGGCGGAGAACGGCTCGGGGCACATCATGTTGCTTCCAGATCCGGTCCTGTCCATGGCTGTGGAAATCGATTTCGATAATCCGGTCATTGGGCGGCAAAGCTTGGATGCGGTTTGCGACGACACACTTTTCAGGAGCGCGCTATCGGGGGCCCGCACCTTTGCCATGGCGGACGAAGTCGCGGCCTTGCGTGCCGCCGGCCTGGCCCAGGGCGGCAGCCTGGACAACGCCATCGTTGTGGGAGACGGCCAAGTGCTCAACGAGGGCGGCCTGCGTTTCGCAGACGAGTTCGTGCGGCATAAGATGCTTGATTGTCTTGGCGACCTTTATCTGGCCGGCGCACCCCTGCTGGCGCGGATCGAGGCGAGCTGTACCGGGCACACGTTGAACAACGCGGTATTGCGCGCCTTGTTCGCCGACGAGGCCAATTGGTGCCTGGAATCAACGCCAGTGGAACCCTGGACCGAAGAGGCTTTGGCCGCTACCGCCTGATATCTATCGACATTTCCCAGATAACCTTCGATGAATTTTCCTTAATTAACTGACCGATTGATTGCTGATTCTACCCACCGGCTGATCGCCTTGTCCGTCAACCCGACCTGTAATCCAAAATATGGGATCGAGGCTCTGGGCTCGCAGCCGGCGCAGCACTATGCTATTGATTGGGAGCCGCGCAAATTCGCCTCCGGAGCCATTATGACTGCCGCGCCCCTGCCCCAGATCGATGCCGCCTCGTTGGTGGCATTTCCTGCCGAGCGGCCCTCCCTCCAGCAACATTCTCGCGAGGTCAAGAGCGCGCGGGAACTGTGCGCCGAGACCTTGGCCGGCGAACCACTGCTGACCCACATCTTCGACAGTCCCTACGGGCGTGTCGGCACGATTTTAATCCCGGTCGTCGACATGACCCTATTCGAGGATCGCGCGACAACAGTCGCAGCGGCGGTAGCCGGCGTCAACCTGGCGCGCCGCGCGGGCGCACGCTGCGTCTCATTTACCGGCATGATCCCAGCGGCCACCGACTTCGGCCGCGCCATTGCCGACGCCGTCGCCGCCAAGGGCGGGCCCACGCTGTCGCTGACCACCGGCCATGCGGCCGTGGTCGCCGCGTTCGCCTTCAATGTCGCCACGGTTCTCGAAGGCGCCGGCAGGCGCTATGAGGACGAGATTGCGGCGTTCGTCGGCGTGGGCT
The DNA here is from genome assembly GCA_030739735.1 of Alphaproteobacteria bacterium. Classification (NCBI taxonomy): domain Bacteria; kingdom Pseudomonadati; phylum Pseudomonadota; class Alphaproteobacteria; species Alphaproteobacteria bacterium. Next base: position 29,554 of record JASLYQ010000008.1, read on the forward strand.
CAATCGGCACAGGCATCGTTAAGCTGCTCAATAGGGTGGCTGCGCCACGGCGAATCTATCTCGTCGATGTGCCCGAGAAGAGCGCGCGCCTGGCAGACCTCAAGGCTGAGTTGCCCGGCGAGGTCAAGGTAGTGACCATCGACCGCAAATCTTCCCTACCCGAATGGATGTATGACCGCTGTACGCTAATCCTCTCGGCAACCTCGACGCCGCTGGTAGTCGACGTGGACAAGCTACGGTCTGGAACCTTGATGATTGACGATTCGTTCCCGTTCGGCTTCGACTCCGAAAAGGCGGCAGCACGGGTGGTCAGAGACTCCGACATCGTGCTGACCATTGCCGGCGGGTTACGCGGTCCCAATCCATTCACCCTGGCTGAGACCACGGCAATGGAAGAGCCGGCCGATTTCTCGCTGCTGGTCCAGCGCATGACCCGCATCATCAACCCCTGGCCCGACTGCATGACCGGCTGCGTCTATTCATCGCTGATAACCAGCCGTTTTGACCTGCCTGAGACCATAGGACCGGTGACATATGAAGAGGCGAGTATTTACCACCGCGCCTTGAAGGGTGTGGGTTTCTCCGGTATGCCGCCGCATATTTTCACTTTCGACCGGGGTCATGAGAAGGCTGTTCTGCGCATGCCCGAAGGGCCCCTGGCGCGCCCCGTCCCGTGAGCGTCCTCGTTACCGGCGCTGCCGGTTTCATCGGCTCTCATGTCTGTCAAGCCCTCCTGGCCCAGGGCGAGCAGGTACATGGTGTGGACAACCTCAACGCCTATTACGACCCTGCGCTCAAGCGCGCTCGCCTAGCCCGGATCGAGAAACGCGCAGGCTTCACCTTCCACCGCGCCGACATCACCGACGCCGAGGCCATGGCCGCAGCGGCAGCAGCAGCCAAGCCCCTGCGTGCTGTGGTGCACTTCGCAGCCCAAGCCGGCGTGCGCCACTCCGTTGAGCACCCCATGGACTACGTCCGCAGCAATATCGCCGGCCAACTCGTTGTTCTCGAGATGTGCCGCGCTGCGGACGGACTCGAGCACTTGGTCTATGCTAGCTCAAGCTCGGTCTATGGCGGCAATACAAAGCAGCCATTCGCCATAACCGACCGCGTGGACACGCCGATCTCGCTCTATGCCGCGACCAAACGCGCCGGCGAGCTGATGGGCCATACCTATGCCCATCTTTTCCGCATACCATCGACAGGCCTGCGTTTCTTCACTGTCTACGGCCCTTGGGGCCGGCCTGATATGGCCACCTATATCTTTACCAAGGCGATTTTTGAAGGCCGGCCGATCGCGGTCTACAATCACGGCGACATGCGCCGCGATTTCACGTATATCGATGACATCGTCGACGGTGTGCTGCGGGTGCTTGCTCGACCACCGGCGGACGACGGCAGCAACGCGCCGCACCGCCTCTACAATATCGGCAACAACACTCCGGAGGCGCTTTTGCGTTTCATAGGGCTGATCGAGCAGGCCCTAGGAAAGACTGCGGAAAAGATCTTGCTGCCGATACAGCCTGGCGATGTGCCCAAGACCTATGCCGATATCGACGACCTGCGGCGCGATACCGGTTTCGTGCCCCGCACCGCCATCGACGAAGGCATTCCCCGCTTCGTCGAATGGTATCGCGAGTATCACGGAACCTAAAACAGGACGCGTATGCCCAAACGTGACGACATACATTCGATCCTGGTAATCGGCGCTGGGCCGATCGTGATCGGCCAAGCCTGCGAGTTCGACTATTCCGGCACTCAGGCCTGTAAGGCGCTGCGCGACGAAAACTATCGTGTGGTGCTGGTCAATTCCAACCCGGCGACCATCATGACCGACCCGGATACGGCCGATGCCACCTATATCGAGCCGATCACGCCCGAGATGGTGGCAAAAATCATCGCCGTCGAGCGCCCCGATGCGGTACTGCCCACCATGGGGGGGCAGACCGCTCTAAACACTGCATTCTCCCTGGCCGAGGACGGCACCCTGGAGCGCTATGGCGTTGCCCTGATCGGCGCCAATCAGAAGGCGATCGCCATGGCCGAGGACCGCGACCAGTTCGCCGCGGCAATGGCGCGTATCGGCCTGGAGACGCCGCGCGGCGCGGTGGCACATTCGTTGGATGAAGCGCAGGTCATTCTTGACAGTCTCGGGTTGCCAATGATCGTCCGGCCTTCGTTTACGTTGGGCGGAACCGGCGGCGGCGTTGCTTACAATCGCGAAGAGTTCGAGCGCATCGTCACCGCTGGCCTTGACGCTTCGCCGATCGACAAGGTGCTGATCGAGGAATCGATCATCGGCTGGAAGGAATACGAAATGGAGGTGATCCGCGACCGCGCGGACAACTGCATTATCGTCTGCTCGATCGAGAACGTCGATCCCATGGGCGTGCACACTGGCGACAGCGTCACTGTGGCGCCAGCGTTAACACTGACCGACAAAGAATACCAGATCATGCGCGACGCCTCGATCGCAGTGCTGCGCGAGATCGGGGTGGAGACGGGAGGCTCGAACGTCCAGTTTGCCGTCGATCCCGCGACCGGGCGCCTAGTGGTGATCGAGATGAACCCACGCGTCTCACGCTCTTCGGCACTGGCATCAAAAGCCACGGGCTTTCCCATTGCCAAGGTCGCCGCCAAGCTTGCGGTGGGGTACACCCTCGACGAGGTGCAGAACGACATTACCGGGAGCACGCCGGCCTCCTTCGAACCGACCATTGATTACGTAGTCACCAAGATGCCGCGCTTCACCTTCGAGAAGTTTCCCGGCACCGAGCCGCTCCTGACCACGGCAATGAAGTCTGTCGGCGAGGCCATGTCGATGGGTCGCAGCTTTGCCGAATCCTTACAAAAAGCCCTGCGCTCCATGGAGACCGGCCTCACCGGGCTTGATCCGGTGGAGATTGCCAACGACCGCGATGGCATTCTTGCCTCCCTGGCCCAACCGACGCCGGACCGACTCCTGGTCATCGCTCAGGCGTTGCGTGCGGGTCTCAGTGTCGATGAAGTGCATGACGCCTGCAGCTACGATCCTTGGTTTCTGCGCGAGATAGAGCACATCGTCGCTGCCGAGCGCCGAGTCGAGGCACAAGGGCTCCCGGACGATGCACAGGCGCTTACCGCATTAAAAGGATTGGGCTTTTCGGATGCGCGTCTAGCGACACTCGCCGGCTGTGATGAAGCGATGGTGTCGGCCAAGCGTGTCGCGCTCAACGTGCACCCGGTCTTCAAGCGTGTCGATACCTGTGCCGCCGAATTCGACGCACAGACGCCTTACTTCTATTCGACCTACGAAACCCCGGCCTGGGATGGCGGCGAGCCAGAATGCGAGGCCCAGGCGAGCGAGCGCCGCAAGGTGATGATCCTTGGCGGCGGTCCTAACCGTATCGGCCAGGGTATCGAATTTGACTATTGCTGCGTCCACGCCGCGTATGCGCTGCGCGAGGCTGGCATTGAGACCATTATGGTAAACTGCAACCCTGAGACCGTTTCGACCGACTACGACACCTCGGATCGGCTCTACTTCGAGCCGCTGACCGCGGAGGATGTCATCGAGATCGCGCGCCTCGAGGCCACGCGAGGCACCCTACTCGGCCTCGTGGTCCAGTATGGTGGACAAACGCCGCTCAAGCTCGCCCGGGCCCTGGAGGCGGCGGGTGTACCTATCATCGGCACCTCGCCCGATGCCATCGACCTCGCCGAAGACCGCAAGCGGTTCCAGCAATTACTAGCGCAACTCAATCTGAAGCAGCCCGACAACGGCACTTGCACCACCGTCGAGGAGGCCGTGGCGATCGCCGAACGCATCGGCTATCCAGTTCTGGTACGCCCCTCGTACGTTCTGGGCGGCCGGGCGATGGAGATCGTCGGCAACAGCCACATGCTGAGCGACTATGTAGGCCGCGCTGTACGCCTATTTGGCGATGCGCCGATCCTCATCGACCGCTTCCTAGCCGATGCTATCGAAGTAGATGTCGACGCGCTCGCCGACGGCGAGGCTGTCCATGTGGCGGGCGTAATGGAGCATATTGAAGAGGCTGGCATTCACTCGGGCGACTCCGCCTGTTCATTACCGCCCCATTCATTATCTAGCGAGATAATTTCCGAGATAGAACGGCAAACAGAAGCGCTGGCCAGAGCTCTTGGCGTGGTCGGGTTGATGAACGTACAGTTTGCGGTTAAGCGTGCCGATGATGGCACAGATCAGGTCTACATCATTGAGGTCAATCCCCGGGCCAGCCGCACCGTGCCGTTCGTTGCCAAAGCGACAGGCACACCCATTGCCAAGATCGCCGCACGACTGATGACCGGTGAATCTCTGAGCGATTTCGACCTCGCGCGTGGGCGCGGCGGCCATGTCGCAGTTAAGGAAGCCGTATTTCCCTTTGCCCGCTTTCCCGGGGTCGACGTTCTGCTCGGCCCGGAGATGAAGTCCACGGGCGAGGTGATGGGGCTAGATTCGGACTTCGGGCGCGCTTTTGCAAAGTCACAAATTGCGAGCGGCACGCGCCTGCCTGATGGTGGGAACGTGTTCATCTCGGTACGCGACAGTGACAAGCCGGCGATGGCCGAGGTCGGCCGCAGCCTTTCGGAAATGGGCTTTTTGCTGATTGCAACGGCAGGCACCGCAAAATATCTTGAGGATGCTGGCCTCGTCGTGACGCGCATACGCAAGGTTCGAGAGGGGCGCCCGCATTTGGTTGACGCCATATCGGACGGCGCGGTCGCGCTGATCCTCAACACGACCGAAGGCGCCCAGGCCATCAAGGACAGTTACAGCCTGCGCCGGGCGGCTTTGGCGAACCGGGTCCCCTACTATACCACCGTGGCTGGCAGCCGCGCCGTGACCGAGGCGATCGCAGCCCTTCGCCGAGGCGCCCTTGAAGTAGCATCGTTACAATCTTACACTTAGACCTTCTGGATACTTGGTGCCCGCATGGCGCCTCTCCGCAATGACGATGGACGGATCATGGAACGTGTGCCCATGACCGCGACGGGCTATCAACGGCTCGAAGCGGAATTGAAGAAGTTGAAGAGCGAAGACCGACCGGCCGTGATCCGGGCGATCTCGGAGGCGCGTGAACACGGCGATCTGTCCGAGAATGCTGAGTATCACGCTGCCCGTGAGCGCCAAAGCTTCATTGAGGGCCGAGTGCGCGAGATTGAAGACAAGCTCGGTCGCGCCCAGGTGATCGATGTCGACAAGCTGTCGGGCGAGACGGTCAAGTTCGGCGCTGCCATCACATTGGTAGATGAAGATACCGGCGAGGAAGTCACCTATCAACTGGTCGGCGTCGATGAAGCGGATGTCGCGGAGGGACGACTCTCGATCACGGCGCCGATCGCGCGCGCGGTGATCAACAAGTCTGTTGGCGATAGCGTCATCGTCGAAACACCCGCGGGCACCAAAGGCTACGAGATTGTCTCCGTGGACTTTCGGTGAGCGACCCGGCCGAGCGTATCTGGGTTCTTGCCGATGATCGCGTAGGGCACGCCAACCAGGCCGTGGCCGTGGCCGAAGCGCTGGACGCTCCGTTCGATACCAAGCGGCTCCGTTACAACGATCTAGCCCAGCTTCCCAATGCGTTGCTCGGCGCAAGTTTAGATCATCTGACGAGCGAGACCCGTGGCACGCTTGCGCCGCCCTGGCCAGTGCTGGTGATCGCCGCCGGCCGGCGCACAGTGCCCGTTGCCAGAGCCCTGCGTCGTAAGGCGCCCGGGCTACGCTGCGTGCAATGCATGTGGCCCGGCGTGGGTGCCGCGGATTTCGATCTGATTGCGCTGCCTGCCCACGACCGGCAACAGGAGTTCGCAACTGTCGTGCGCACGGTTGGCGCTCCCCACCGTGTCACGCGGCAGCGCCTAGCGGAGGCAGGAGAGGTGTGGGCACCGCGGCTGGATAGGATGCCGCGGCCGCGAATCGCGCTCTTGCTGGGGGGGACGACGGGGCGGCGCAATTTCGCGCCTGACGATGCCGAGTTACTGGCCGCGCAAATCCGCGTCATCGGGGGTTCCATCATGATGACAAGCAGTCGGCGCACGCCCGTATCCGTTCGTGACATCCTTGCCAGCCAACTCAGGCCACTGCACCGTTACGACTGGTCCGAGGACGGCACGGACAATCCCTATCTCGGTTACCTGGCCCTTGCCGATACCCTTGTCGTGACAGGCGATTCGACCGGCATGTGCACCGAAGCCTGTGCCAGCGGCCTGCCCGTCTATATCTTCGCCGCAGCCGATATGATCGCCGGCAAGCACCGCATCCTGCACAAGGCGCTTTACGCTGCCGGCCTCGCACGCCCCCTGGAAACCGCCACAAAAGACCTTTATCAGCCCGACACCACACCACTCGACGATGCCTCCAGCGTCGCACGCGCCATTCGCGAACGCGACTTGCTATAAGTAAAGACTGCAGCATAGCAGGAGCCAACATCGTGCCCGACTGCCACCACTCCAAGGTTCTCATTCTCGGCTCAGGCCCCGCCGGCTTGACCGCCGCCATCTATGCCGCTCGCGCCGATCTCGAGCCGCGGCTTGTGCACGGCATTCAGCCGGGCGGGCAAATGACCATCACCACCGATGTAGAGAACTATCCAGGCTTCGCCGACGTGGTTCAGGGCCCTTGGCTAATGGAACAAATGACCGAGCAGGCACGCAAGGTAGGCACCGACTTCGTCAACGATATCGTCACTGCGGTCGACCTCAGCCGGCGACCCTTCGAGGCGACGGGTGACGGCGGCGATGCTTATCTTGGTGATGCCCTGATCATCGCCACTGGCGCCCAGGCGCGCTGGCTGGGCCTGGAGTCCGAGTCCCGGCTGCAGGGATTTGGCGTCTCCGCCTGCGCCACCTGCGACGGATTTTTCTATCGCGGTCGCGAAGTGGTGGTCGTTGGTGGCGGCAACACGGCGGTAGAGGAAGCCTTGTTTCTCGCTAACCTTGCCTCGAAAGTGACCCTGGTACACCGGCGCGATGCTTTACGTGCCGAGCGAATTCTACAAGAGCGCCTGCTGCGCCGCGATAAGGTCGAGATAGCCTGGAACAGCGTCGTCGAGGATATTCTCGCCCAAGGCATGCCGCCGACAGTAACAGGCGTGCGGCTGCGCAACGTAAAGAACAACGAGACCCGCGAGCTTACGACAGACGGCGTGTTCATCGCCATCGGCCACAACCCCGTCACGGATCTCTTCGCCGGCCAGGTTGATGTGGACGACGATGGCTACATCCGCACCGCACCGAATAGTACAGTGACAAATATTGCCGGCGTGTTTGCCGCGGGCGACGTTCAGGACAAGCGTTTCCGCCAGGCAGTCACCGCCGCCGGCAGTGGTTGCATGGCCGCTTTGGAGGCAGAGCACTTCCTGGCCTCCGCGGAGGTAGCGGCAGCGGCCGAATAAGGGCTAAGATCACCTATGGACTGGGATAAGCTTCGCATATTCCACGTTGTCGCCGGGGCCGGCAGCTTTACGCATGCAGGCGACTCTCTCGATCTCAGCCAATCGGCAGTGAGCCGGCAAATTCGTAGCCTCGAAGAAACCCTGAAAGTACCTCTGTTCCACCGCCACGCACGCGGGCTTATTCTGACCGAACAAGGCGAGTTGTTGCACCAAACCACGAGCGAGGTCTTCGCTAAGCTGACCGCAGCCGAAATGTTGCTCAGTGAAAGCAAGGAGCGGCCGCAGGGCCTGTTGCGTATCAACACTACCGTCGGTTTCGGCTCCATGTGGTTGACTGGCGTTATCAGCGAGTTTCTCGACAATTACCCGGATATCGCAGTGGCGCTACTGGTCGGTGAGGACGAGCTTGATTTGTCGATGCGCGAGGCCGACGTCGCCATCCGTATGGCGCCACCACGCCAGCCTGACCTGATCCAGCGCCGGCTTTTCCGGGGGCGCTTTGCAGTTTTCGCTATCGCTGACTACCTCAATCGCTTCGGCACACCTCGCAGTATGGAAGATTTGACCGGTCACCGCGTCGTTACCTATGGCGACCGGGTCTCGATTCCGTTTCTGCACATCAATTGGCTGGCAGATGCCCTACGTGAGATCGATGCCGAATTCCAACCCGCCTTCACCGTCAACAACCTGTACGGCATCCTGCGCGCAGTCGAGACGGGCATCGGCATCGCCCTCCTGCCTGCGTTCATGGGTAGGCAGAACCCGCAATTGGTGCGCATCCTGCCGGAGGCTGAACCACCGGCGGCAGACGGCTACTTCGTCTACCCAGAAGAACTCAAACAGTCGCAGCGGGTCATGGTCTTCCGCGACTTTCTGCTCAGAAAATTGACTGAGGAGCCGCTTTGAGGAGCAGCCGTCTCGGTTCAATGACTCAGTAAAATTTTTGATTGAAGATGCCCAGCCAGTTGACTCGCGAGAAGCGGCAGGCCCTCCGCACAAGATGACAGTTCAGTATCATACTAATCAACTTGATTTTACCTTGACTGGCTATATAGGTAACCCGCGGCGGGTTTAAAATAATGTCTGGAGAAATCTACCAAAATTTTGTGCCAGTTGTGGAGGCTCGACTCACAAAACAGAAATGCGATCTGGCAAATCTCCCATCGCGCACAATAGCTCCGTCTAGAGTCAAGATCAGCCCAGCCTCGGCTGGTGCCTCTACACCGCGGCTACATGAACAAGCGGCGGTCCTGGGGCAGATCTGCGTAAAGGTGGGCCACGAACTCGCCATAGCCGTTGTAAAGCTTGGTCGCAACACGATCGCCCGTGCCTAACTCGCGCTCGCTCGCCTGGCTCCAGCGTGGGTGCGAAAACTCGGGGTTGACGTTAGCCCAGAAGCCGTACTCGGTAGGTCCGATTTCCTCCCAGAATGTCTTTGGCCGGTTCTCGGCAAACATGAAGCGAACGATCGACTTGATATGCTTAAAGCCGTACTTCCAGGGCACGGCAAGGCGCAGCGGTGAGCCATATTGCTTCGCCATCGGCGCGCCATAGGCGCCAGTGACAATCAAAGCCAGTTCATTAGTCGCTTCGGCCAGCGTCAGCGCTTCAGTGTAAGGCCAGGGAAAGTACCTCTGACGCTGGTTGCGACCTACCTCGGAATCAAAAAAGGTTTGCATGACCAGAAACTTGGCCGAGGCCAGGGGACGCGCAAACTCGACGAGCCTGGCCAGCGGAAACCCGGTCCACGGTATGGTCATGGCCCAGGCCTCGACGCAGCGGTGGCGCGTGATGCGCTCCTCCAGTGGCATACGCCGGATCAGATCCTCGGCCTCAATGTGGATTTTCTTCTCCACGAGGCCATCGATAGTCACATTCCACGGCGTGATGGACAGATCTTGCGCCGCTTGCCAGATATTCTTATGGGAGCCAAACTCATAGAAATTGTTGTGGGTGCCGGTGATGCTCTTCTTGGTCACCGAGAACTCGACAGACAGCGCCTCTTTGCGGGGTGCCGGATAGAGATCGGCCGTGGGAGGCTCCTCGGCCGCGGCGAGATTGCCGAGCGGCGTTGCCGCGAGCAGGCTTCCCGCGGCCAGTCCCTTGGCTAGCTGACGACGATCAACATACTGCGACTCGGGCGTTACAGCGCGCTCCGACAAGCCCCAGCCGGGTAGGGTCTTGATCAACATTGATGGTCTCCACCCTCTTAGCCCCGCGCTGCACGGCGCATGGCGACAGCCCTCGCAAAATCGCTCACCGGAACTTGAGCAACGTTCAGGCCGTGCGCAACCACACCGACGTGTCGTGAATGACCGCTCCGCCATTGGGCGGCCCAGCCTCGGCCGCGATCAGAGTGTTGAGCCCTACCCCACCCTCGAAGGCGCCGTTGGGCCAAATGCTCTCAACCACCACGACGCCGGGCTGCAAGCCGTCAAACAGTTTGGCGTGCACGACGACCTCGCCACGGTCGTTGCCCATGCGTAGACGCCGGCCCTCCCCGGCGCCAAGTCGCGCCGCATCGTCAGGGTGCAGCAACGCCCGCGGCCGCTCCTCCTTCTTCTGGCTCGTTGGCGTCTCGGTGAAGCTCGAGTTCAGATAGTTGTGCGCCGGTGCCGCCACCAGGCGGAAGGGATGGCGCTCGTCCGCAGCCTCGATGATATTGAAATGATCTGGCAAGTCGGGCATGCGCTCATGATTCGGGCCGATGCGCGACCAATCTGGTGAGAAATGAAACTTGCCGTCAGACGTCGGAAAGCCGTCGAGAAAATGCGAGGTGGCGAAGTCCGGCTGGCAATCGATCCAGTGGGTCTCCTGCAACTCAGTCAAGGTACCCCAACCCGATGACTGCAAGGTCGCGTCGATAATCTCATTGGTGCTCATAGCAAAGCCCGGATGCTCGGCACCCAAACGCTTAGCCAGCGCACAAATCAACTCGTGGTTAGAGCGCGTCTCCGCCAGCGGCTCGATCACCCTCGGCCCCAGTATAATGTGTTGGTGACCGCCTCCCTGGTAGATGTCGTCGTGCTCGAGGAAGGTGGTGGCCGGTAGTACCAGGTCCGCGTGAGCAGCGGTCTCAGTCATGAACTGTTCGTGCACGCAAAGAAACAGGTCATCGCGTGCGAGGCCATCGTTGACCAGTGTCGATTCAGGCGCCACCACAGCTGGGTTGGTGTTCTGCACCAGCATCGCCGTGACAGGCGGACCGTCGCCGAGATCTTTCTTGTCGCCGGTGAGCACCGGGCCGATGCGCGACATATCCAAGACGCGCACACCCTTATCACAGGCATCCAGGCCCTCGATCAGCGTCTTGTCCCAGTGATAGATATCGCCGTTGTTGTAGAAGGCGCCGCCGCCTTCGTGCCGCCAAGAGCCGGTAACAGTAGCCAGCGACATCGCCGCATGCATATTGGCAGCGCCGTTGCGCGAGCGTGTGAAGCCGTAGCCGAGGCGAATATAACTGCGCTCCGTACTGCCGTAGAGGCTGGCAAATTCCTCGATTGCGTTTTCGTCCAGACCGGTGATCTCCGCCGCCCAGACGGGGTTTCGCGTGCTCAGGTGTTGATGCAGGCGCTCCGGACAATCGGCATAGCGAGCCATGTAGTCATGATCGGCGTAACCGTCGCGGAACAGCACATGCATGACCGCACAGGCCAGCGCGCCGTCCGTGCCCGGGCGCAACGCCAGATGCGTGTCGGCAACGGCAGCTGTCCGCGTGCGGTAGGGATCGATCACTACAAGCTTAGCACCGCGCGCCTTGCGCGCCCGCTGGATATGGGTCATGGCGTTGACCTGGGTTGAGGCCGGGTTGCCACCCCACATGACGATCAGATCGGACTGCGCCATCTCGCGCGGATCGGGACCGAGCACCCGGCCGGCCCCCGCCGTCCAGCCAGCAATTGCCAAAGCGTTGCAGATGGTGCTGTGCTGACCCGAATAGCCCATCACATGCCGCAGCCGATTGATGCCATCGCGCTGCAACAATCCCATGGTGCCGGCATAGAAATAGGGCCACACCGTCTCGGCGCCGTAGCGCTGGGTCGCAACGGTGAATGCCTCCGCAAGTTCGTCGAGGGCATCGTCCCAGGCAATGGGCTGAAAGCTGCCGTCGGCCATCTTACGCAGAGGCTCACGCAGACGGCCGGGGTTGTGCACGCGCTCAGCGTAACGCGCCACCTTGGCACAGACAACACCCGCCGTGTAGCTGTTGTCCCGGGCGCCATGGATCCGGCCGATAGTCGCAGCATCGAGACGCTCGACCTCCAGCGCACAAGTACTCGGACAATCGTGCGGACAGGCTGAAAACGCAATATCGTGGGAGATGTCACTATCCATGCTACTGCTCCGTCAGGTTATCGCTTCCGTCGCCTTGCGGATGCGCGCACAGGCCTCAGCCAAGACTACGTCCGACGTAGCGTAGGATATGCGAAAATGCGGGTCGAGTCCGAACGCTGTGCCATGCACCACGGCAACACCGACGCTTTCGAGCAGGTAGGTGGCGAAGCCCTCGCTGTCTTCGATCACCGTACCGTCAGGCGTCTTGCGGCCAACCACACCGGCGCAACTCGGATAAACGTAGAAGGCACCTTCCGGTGTCAGGCAGCTAAGCCCCGGCACCTCATTGAGCGCGGCAACCACGTTATCGCGGCGCACCTTAAAGGCCGCGTTGCGCTCGACCAGAAAACCCTGACCGCCGTTGAGCGCCACGACCGCCGCCGCCTGGCTAATCGAGGTTGGGTTGGAGGTGCTTTGCGACTGGATCTTGCCCATAGCCTTGATCAGCGCCTCTGGCCCGCCAGCATAGCCGATGCGCCAGCCCGTCATCGCAAAGGCCTTGGAGACACCGTTAACGGTCAGCGTACGCTCGTAAAGCGCCGGCTCAATCTCGGCCAGCGTATTGAAGACAAAATCGTCATATACGATCTTCTCGTAGATATCGTCCACCATGACCCAGACATGAGGATAACGCAGCAGCACATCAGCCATGGCCCTGAGCTCGTCACGATTATAGGCGGCGCCAGAGGGGTTCGACGGTGAGTTTAGGATCAGCCACTTGCTGCGCGGCGTGATGGCCGCTTCGAGATCCTCGGGCCGTATGCGAAATCCCGTCTCAGCGCTCGACGGCACGATCACGGGCGTGCCGCCGGCGAGCAGGGCTATATCCGGATAGGAAACCCAATAGGGCGCTGGGATGATGACCTCGTCGTCCTCTTCGACCGTCGCCAGCAGGGCATTGAACAGCACCTGCTTGCCGCCGACCCCGACATTGATCTGCGCCGGCGTATAATCCAGACTGTTGTCGCGCTTGAACTTGGCGCAAATTGCCTCTTTCAGCTCGGGCGTACCGTCGACCGCCGTGTATTTTGTGTGGCCCGCCTGGATAGCGGCGATTGCCGCCTCCTTGACGTGGTCCGGAGTGTCAAAATCGGGCTCGCCCGCCCCCAGTCCGATGACATCGTGGCCAGCTGCCTTGAGCTCCCGAGCACGACCCGTGACGGCCATGGTCGGCGATGGCTTGATGCGGCTAAGTCGTTCGGCGAAAAAGCCCATGCGATAGGGTCCTTGGCAAACAATCTCGGAAAATACGGCGTCAAGCTACGCCCGCCAAGCATGGCGCGCAAGCGCGCCTTGCGGCGACCCACATTGCGCCCCATACTCCGCCGCCCCGACGGGAGAATGCTATGCGACTGTCAGACTTCGAGATCAACGACGGTATGGGGCGGCTCGGCACAGAAAGTGCCTTCGAGGTGCTGGCGCGTGCTAACGAAATCACCCGCGAAGGCTATGAGGTGATTAATCTCGGCATCGGCCAGCCAGATTTCCGCACACCGGAGCATGTGGTCGAAGCTGCCAAGAAGGCGCTCGACGACGGCCATCACGGCTACGCCCCGGGCAACGGCATTTTACCCCTGCGCGAGGCCGTAGCAGCCGATATTGCGACCTATCGCGGCGTTACAATTGACCCTGATACGGTGGTCATCGTCCCCGGGGGGAAGGTGACAATGTGGTATGCTATCCTCATCTTCGGCGGCCCCGGCACCGAGATTATGTATCCCAATCCAGGCTTCCCAATCTACGAGTCGGTGATCCGTTATTCTGGCGCAAAGCCGGTGCCAATCGCGCTGAGAGAGGAAAACGGTTTCGCCTTCGATGCCAACGAGGTACTGGCACAGATCACACCTGAAACACGGCTAATTATCCTCAACAGCCCCGCCAACCCGACCGGCGGCGTGGTGCCGCGCGAGCAATTCGACAAGCTCGTCGCCGGCCTGGAGGCGCATCCCCAGGTCACGGTGATGTCAGATGAGATCTACGCCCGGTTGCTCTATGACAACACCGAGTTTGTTTCCTTGCTCGGCTATCAGTCTCTGCGCAACCGCCTGATCATCCTAGACGGTTGGAGCAAAACCTATGCGATGACAGGCTGGCGCATCGGCTACGGCATTTGGCCGGCGCCGCTGGTCGATCTCGTAACGCGCCTCAACATTAACTCTGTGAGCTGCACAAACACCGCGACACAATTCGCCGCCATGGCCGCCCTGCAAGGCCCGCAGGATTCTGTCGAGAAGATGCGCACCGCCTTTGACACCCGCCGCAAAGCCATCGTGGCCTGGACCAACCAGATTCCTGGCATGAGCTCTATCCTGCCGACAGGCGCATTTTATACTATGCCCAACATCTCGGGCACGGGCGTAAGCGCCAAGGCCATGGAAAACTTTTTGCTGGAGACGCTGCACATCGCTGCCATCGCCGGCACCAGCTTTGGCGCGTTCGGCGAAGGCTATATCCGCTTCTCCTACGCCAACTCGATCGAAAACATCGAAAAGGCGCTGAACCGCATCCGCGATTACGCCGGAAGTGAAGGTTGGGAAAAGGTATCGACCTAAGGCAGCACCCGCGCCATCAGCGGCATGCCGTCGCCGAGCGGCACTCATCCCGTATGGTTGCTGACGCTCCACACCTCACCAGTGGCTGCGCTCTATCGGCACTAGCACCGCCAGTGGAATAAACACCCGATGTAGCCCGAATCCGAGCGACCAAGCGCACCAAGCAGCTTCACTGTCGCGCCCATAGTGGCAAAACAGAAGCCGGCAAGAATGATCCAGGCCGCGCCGCGGGCATTGCCGGGCAGCGCGGACCAGAGCGCCAGCACCGTCACGCCTGTTCCAACCGGCGCCGCAGCACCGCCTCACGCCGTGCGATATAAACCGAGCTCGAAACGATCACCGCGGCGCCAATCCAGGTCCAGCTGTCGGGTACTTCGGCGAAGGCCAGATAACCGATAGCGGATGCAAAGACTAGCCGCGTGAAGTCGAGCGGGTAGAGCGCCGTCGCCTCGGCCCCGCGCAGCGCCCGCGCTAGGGCCTGGTGGCCGAGTGTGGCGACGACACCCAGCAGCAACAGCCAGGCAAGCTGGGAGAGGGTCGGTGTCTGCCAATAGAACAACGCCGCCAGCAGCGATAGCGGCGTCATCATCAAAACCAACCAGAACACAGTCGCGTTGGCATGCTCCAGCGGTGCCAGCAGCTTGACCACGGTCTGGCTGATCGCCATCAGTAGCGCCGCACCGAGGACGCAAGCCGTCGCCGTGGTAAACTCGGCAAAGCCTGGGCGCAAGATGATCATGGCGCCGGCGAAGCCAACCAGGATGGCGGTCCAACGCCTAGCCCGCATCACCTCGCCGAGAATCAACACCGCAGCGATGGACGCGAACAGCGGCGTCGTAAAGCTAAGCGCCGTCGCCTCGGCCAACGGCATCAGGCCGAGCCCGTAGAACCACGCCACCATCGCCACCAGCGCCAGCGCCACACGGAGCGTGTGCAGATCGATACGCCCAGGTCTGAGCGAGGTTAGACCCGGTCGCAGCAGCCACGGCAGCATCGCCAACAGCCCGAACAGGCTGCGGAAAAAGACGATCACCAGTGTGGGCAACTCCTGTTGCGAGAGATGGCGCACGATGCCGTTCATGGAAGAGAAGCAGAGGCAGCCGAGCAGCATCCATACTGCCGCAGTCACCGCCGGCGGCAAGCCCGCCGGACGATCCCCCCCCGTCATTGCATCCTTGGCCATGGCGCGAGACTATAGAGTGGGTGTGAGCATCGCCAGCCGCCTCGGCCGCAACCCTTCGATGCCTCCTTCTGGCACGGCTGCAGCGGCAATTTCGGGCGCCGACGCCGGTGCCATGGGATCTTACTTCCCCTTTCCCTCGCACCGTGGCCTTATCCCAGAAGCCGGGTCAAGCTTGGCTTTCGTTTCGGGAACACCGGTACGAGTCACTCACGACAGGGTGCGCAGAGTCGTTCCCGCAAGCCAATTGTCTCTGCCCAGACCTGTTTAGTTGGCGCAGCGGCGCAGCAAGAGAATATTCACACCGTTGAGCGCGGCATAGAGTTCCTCAAAAGCGGCATCGAAGGCCTCGCGGCTCGGGCTGCTGGAAAGGTCCGTGTAGATCTCATCCACGCTGCGCCTACCGTCGATGCGCAAAAGAATCGCCGGCGCCAGGTTTCCCAGGTGATGGCGAACACTGAGGGATTCCAACTCGGCGGTAAAATGATAGCTCGATGCCAGGCCGCGCGCCATTTCTTGGCTGTCGCCCTCGCGCAGAACCGGGATCATGGTACCGTCGGGACGGGCCAGGCGCTTACTTACGTTGCCTTTAGCTAGATAGGCCACGTGACGTTTCATGGATCCCGCCAGTAACTCGGCCAGAGCGCAGCGCTCGGGCCAGGCCAGAGCCGCGGCACGTGCGCATAACTCAGCGTCGCCCAGATACGTCACCGGGTCATAGCGTGCCGGCTCGATAAAGGCAGTGATCGTGAGCCCCGCCGCGCTTGCCAGTTCGAAGACCTCCGGCACCAGGTAGGCACGGTCACAGCTATGCAGCAACAGGTCGTAGAGCCCAGCATCGTCGCCATGCAAATGGTCGGCGACGAAGCCATTACGGGTTAGCCAGTTGCTCTCGGGTAGACTACCTAGCAGACGCCGCGCCAGTACCACCTTGGCCGCCGGGTTCGTACCGCCGCCTAGCAGGCGCAGCGCCTGCTGTGCCGGATAGACGCCGGTGCGCCCAAGCGTGCCGTAGACCATCAGGCCGATGCCACCATCGTCCGCAAGAGCGGCGGCGAGTGTGCTCAGGGCGGCCGGCGGGTCTTCGAGGTGATGCAGCACGCCGCAACAGTCGATGTAGTCAAAACGGCCAAGCCCGAGGGCGTCGAGTTCGGTCAGCGAGCCATGCACAAAACGCAAATTGGCTAGCTGGCGAGCCTCGGCCCGGGCTTCCGCGACCCGCGCGGCGGCCTCCGACAGGTCAAGATGGACCACCTCAGCCTCGATCGCCGCGTCAGCAAGCTGCTGGGCCAGCATGATGGCACCGTCGCCAGTGCCACCGCCAGCCACCAGGACACGAAACGGACCGGCAACTGGTGCACCACCCCTCAGATAATGCTCGATCTCGGCCAGGTGGCTGGGCGAGCCCATAACCAGACGCTTGGCTTCGTCGGCCGGTTCGCGCACCGGATATGGGTAGGCTTCGTATTGGCCGCGTAAGGTATCCTCGCCGACCAAAGCTCAGCGCCCGGTGGTCAGCACGACCTTGCCGGTGGACTTGCGGTCCATCATCAGACGTAAAGCCTCGCCAGCCTTCTCTAAAGGCAGTTCGTGGGAGATATGTGGCGTGATCTTGCCCTCTGTCAGCCAATCGATGAGGGTTGCCAGAGAGGCACGCATGGGTTTGGGGTCGCGGCGGCGATAGGCGCCCCACAGCACCCCCATGACGGAGCAGTTCTTGAGCAGAACGTAGTTGGATGGGATCTTCTGAATGGTACCGCTGGCGAAGCCAATGACTATAAGTCGCCCTTCCCAGTTGATGCTGCTGAGCGCCTGCTGGAAGACATCACCGCCGACCGGATCATAGACCACGTCAGCGCCGCCAGTCAGTTCTCTCACCCGGTCGCGAATATTCTCGTAGCTGTAGTCGATGCCGTGGTCGGCGCCATATTTTGCGGCGACTTGCAGTTTTTCCGGGCTCGAGGCACAAGCGATGACGGTTGCGCCCATGGCCTTACCAATCTCCACGGCGGTCAGGCCGACACCGCCGGAAGCGCCAAGCACAAGCAACACCTCACCCTGGTGCAAATCGGCACGATGCTCGAGCGCCAGATGCGAGGTGCCATAGGCTACCGGAAAGGCTGCCGCCGCCCGCAGGTCCACGCTCGCGGGGACCTTCAGCACCCAGTTGGCGTCCGTTACCACATCCTCGGCGAAGGCGCCTGTGCCGGTCATGGCAATTACGGTGTCGCCCATGGCGAGATGCTCTACACCCTCGCCAAGCGCCGTTACGGTGCCCGAGAGTTCCATGCCCGGGGTGAAGGGCAGCTCGGGCTTTTCCTGATATTTCCCTTGAAC
Source organism: Alphaproteobacteria bacterium (assembly GCA_030739735.1). Lineage (NCBI taxonomy): Bacteria > Pseudomonadati > Pseudomonadota > Alphaproteobacteria > Alphaproteobacteria bacterium. The sequence continues at coordinate 47,355 of JASLYQ010000008.1, forward strand.
GATCAGGATATCGCCAAAGTTGAGGCCAGCCGCGTGAACAGCGATCTTGACCTCACCCGCCGCGGGTGTCGGCGAAGGGACATCCTCCACCACCAGCCCCTCGGGTTCACCCAATGTCTTGCAAAGAACCGCGCGCACTATTATCTCCCTCACATCCTGGCATCGACCGGTCGGTGCCCCGGCTTTACGAGGCGCTGTCATGGCCGACCAAACCAAAGGCTATTTCGGTATCGGTGTGGAACGGATATCAAAGCCGATGAACCTCGGCAATCTGTTCCGCTCGGCGCACGCCTTCGGGGCGTCATTTCTGTTCACCATCGAGGCAGCGACCAAGATCGGACGACCACGCTCGGATACCTCCGCCTCAGCCGATAGCCTGCCCACTTGGCACTACAATTCGCCGGGCGATTTGAGCCTGCCAGAGGATTGCACCCTGGTGGCGATCGAGCTAGTCGATGATGCGCAGGTGCTACCGAGCTTCCGTCATCCGCGCCGCGCCGCCTATGTGTTTGGTCCGGAAATAGGCTCGCTGAGCCTCGAGGTTTTGGCACGCGCCGATTCGGTAGTGCAGATTCCGACGCGGTTTTGCATCAACCTTGCCGCCGCCGGTGTGGTGGTGATGTATGACCGCCTGATCAGTCTCGGTCGCTTCGCCGAGCGCCCGGTCAGCGAACATGCTCAAGCCGTGCCATTGGCCCCGCCGGTTCATGGTGATAAAATAAAACATTCCGGCCGGAGACAAAATGTTTAGCAGAATATTCATTCTTCTATTTACTTTTATCTCAACCCTTACTTCACCACTTTTTGCGGCCGAGAACGACGACGCCCTGGGGCGCTTTCGAGACTGGTACGCCGCGGCCTACACGGATGGTGGGCGCACCATCTGTTATATGGTTAGCCGGCCAAAGGTCGAGGTGGGTGATTACACTCGGCGCGGCCCTGCCTATGTGCAGGTAACCCGACCCAAGGGCGATAACGGACCGGACGTTGTTAGTCTCGAAGCCGGCTACCCCTTTGCCGAGGGCGCCGAGATTGAGGTTGCCATCGACGGCACAACATTCTCTCTGTTTACCCAGGGTGAGACCGCCTGGGCTTACGACAGCGCCGGCGATCGGGAGCTATCCAAGGCCATGGCGAGCGGCGCCAGAATGATCGTTAGGGGCACCTCAGCGCGCGGAACCGAGACCACAGACACCTATTCCCTGATGGGCTTCAGCGCCGCCCGCAACGCCATGGCCGAGGCCTGCGGAGAATGAGCAGATCCCTGATCGGGCTCGATCAGGAGGCACTTGTCGCCGAGATGGGCGCAATCGGCGAGAGGCCGTTTCGCGCCAAGCAGCTTTGGCACTGGATCTATTGGCGCGGTGTGCATCACTTCGAGGATATGAGCAATATCCCAAAGAGCCTGCGCGCATCGCTTGCCGACCACTATAGCCTAGCGCGACCCAATATCAGCACCTTACAGCTGTCCGATGACGGCACACGCAAATGGCTGCTCAGTTTCGACGATGGTGGCGAGGCAGAATGCGTGCATATTCCCGAAGAGAATCGCGGTGCGCTGTGCGTCTCCTCCCAGGTCGGCTGCACTCTCTCGTGCGCCTTCTGCCGCACCGGCACCCAGAAACTGGTGCGCAATCTCGATGCCGAAGAGATCGTCGGCCAGATGCTGGTCGCCCGCGACACAATAGGCGAATGGCCGAGCCCGCCGGAAGGGCGCATGGTCTCAAACGTCGTCATGATGGGCATGGGTGAGCCGTTGTTTAATTACGATAGCGTAGCAACAGCCTTACGCATTTTTATGGATGCTGAAGGAATTTCGTTGTCGCGCCGCCGCATCACCCTGTCGACCGCCGGCGTGGTACCGCTAATCCGCAGGCTGGGCGAGGAGCTGGCGGTCAACCTTGCCGTCTCGCTCCACGCCGTACGCGACGAGTTGCGCGACGAGTTAGTGCCGATCAACAGGAGGTACCAGATCGCCGAGTTGCTGCAGGCCTGCCGCGATTATCCAGCGGCGAGCAATGCGCGACGCATCACCTTCGAGTATGTCATGCTCAAGGGCATCAACGACTCGAACGGCGATGCACACGAACTGGTACGCTTACTGCGAGGCATCCCGGCTAAGATCAACCTGATCCCGTTCAACACTTGGCCCGGCGCACCGTACGAATGTGCCAGCAACAACCGCATCCACGCTTTCACCCGCATCGTCAACGACGCCGGCTACTCCTCGCCGGTACGTGTCCCCCGCGGCCGCGACATCATGGCCGCCTGCGGCCAACTGAAGAGCGCCAGCGAGCGGGTCCGGCGCGAAAAGACCGGACTGGCCCCGGCGTGAGCAACAGCCCGCTGTGGCTGCGCCCGGCGGTGCCGGCAGACCTGCCACAGCTAGAGGCCTGGTGCGCCACGCTCCGCCCCGACGAGCGCCCGCCTTTCATCGCCGTAACCTTGGCCGAGTTCGAACAATCTCCCGCACGTGGCGTCCTGCTAATCGTCGGGGATGGCGAAAGAGAGACCGGCTTCGTGGTGCTGGTGCGACATTGGTCCAACCGTGCATGCGGGGAGATCGCCGTGATCGACGACGTTCTAGTCGAGCCTGCGGTCGACGTCGTCCTGTTACGCAAAGAGGTTGAGGCCTATGTGAAAGGGCTTGGCATCAACGACCTGCGCAACAACTGACATCGATGCCGTCATCCTCTGCCGCGATATGGCGGCATTGACAGGCTAGGCCACGCGGGCTATTCGCAGCGCGCACCCACACTTTCGAGGAATCGCCATGGCTTCCGACGTCAAGAAGGTCGTGCTTGCCTATTCCGGTGGGCTCGATACCTCCGTCATCCTGCGCTGGCTGCAGGAGACCTACGCTTGCGAGGTGGTGACCTTCACCGCCGATCTCGGCCAGAGCGAGGAGCTCGAGCCAGCCCGGCTGAATGCGGCACGTATGGGTATCGAGGAGATCTTCGTCGAGGATCTGCGCGAGGAGTTCGTCCGCGACTACGTGTTCCCGATGTTCCGCGCCAACGCTGTTTACGAGGGCACCTATCTGCTCGGCACCTCGATCGCCAGGCCCCTGATCGCCAAGCGCCAGATTGAGATCGCGGCGGCGGTGGGCGCCGATGCGGTAGCCCACGGCGCCACGGGCAAGGGCAACGACCAGGTGCGCTTCGAGCTCGGCTACTACGCGCTGAACCCAGACATCCATGTCATCGCCCCGTGGCGCGAGTGGGATCTCGATTCACGCTCCAAGCTGCTCGAATACGCCAAGGCGCACCGGATCACCGTGCCCACCGACAAGCGCGGCGAGGCCCCCTATTCGACCGACGCCAACCTGCTGCACATCTCGTATGAGGGCAAGGCACTGGAGGACCCCTGGGTCGGCCCTGACGAGGAGATGTTTACGCGCTCCGTCTCGCCCGAGGCGGCGCCCGATGTGCCGACCACCGTCGAGATCGAATTCAGGAAAGGTGATCCGGTAGCTGTGAATGGCGAAAAGCTTGGTCCTGCGGCGCTACTGACCCGGCTCAACGAACTTGCTGGCGCCAATGGCGTTGGGCGCATCGATATCGTCGAGAGCCGCTATGTCGGGATGAAGTCGCGCGGCGTCTACGAGACCCCCGGCGGCACCATCCTGCTCCACGCCCACAGGGCCATGGAAAGTGTCACTCTCGACCGCGGCCAGATCCACCTCAAAGACGAGCTGATGCCGTACTATGCAGAACTGATCTACAACGGCTACTGGTTCGCACCCGAGCGCGAGATGTTACAGGCAGCGATCGATGCGACACAAGCGCGGGTAACCGGCATGGTCCGCCTCAGGCTCTATAAGGGCAACGTCATCATCGAAGGCCGCAAGTCACCCTACACCCTCTACGACGCGGACGTGGCGACCTTTGAGGCTGACCAGGTCTACAACCAGGCCGAGGCTGAGGGGTTCATCCGCCTCAACGCGCTACGGCTGAAGACGCTTCGCCGCCGCCATGGGTGACATGCCGGCGACGCGCAGGCGCTTATGGCGGCTGCTCGCGCCCGAGACGATCGTGATATCCCCCACCGCCACACCGAGAGTCTTGGCCAGCAGCTTGACCAGCGCCCGATTGGCCTTGCCGCTTTCGGGTGCCGCCGAGACGCGCACGCCGAGCCAGGCGCACCCGTCGGACGTCTCCACGGAGCCCTCTATCCGATCGCTGCCGCCGCGGGGGGTGAACCGCACGGCGATCTCTACGCCGCCGTTCGCGGCGCCGCGATAGGGAAAATAAGGTGTGGTGCTAGAGCCCTGCCAGCCAACCACTAATGATAACATCTTGGAGAAACCACAAGCCTACGATGGCAATCAGCGGCGAAAAGTCGATGCCCCCAGTGGCTGGTAGAAAACGGCGGATACGTCGCAACAGGGGTTCGGTAAGCACATAGAGCGCATTTCCGACTGCATAGACGAACTTGTTGCGTGTGTTGACCACGTTGAAGGCCATCAACCAACTTAGAATCGCCTGAGCAACGATAATGCCAATGTAAAGGCCGATGAGCTTATCGACAAAACTCAACAAATCGAGCATGGATGTGGCGGGCCTCGAAGGGATTTACGGTGGGCGGGACGCAGTATATAACATGCGCCCGCTGGGGCCAGGGCTGAATCTTCGGCCGTTTCTGGCGCCTGTGGGGCCGTAGCTCAGTTGGGAGAGCGCGACGTTCGCAATGTCGAGGTCAGGGGTTCGATTCCCCTCGGCTCCACCACCTATCTCTCATAATATTCGGCGGAGCCAAAGGTTTGGTCGAGCACGACACGTCCCTTGTGGGCGATCGCGATCGCACAACCCAGCTGCTCAGTCTGCCGCATCTGGTAACCGAGCCACTGCGGAACATACGCCGCCGCCGCTTTCAGCCATCCATCCATTACGCTCCCCCGAACGAGTCCTCCGTCATTATAGCGCGGCTTAGAGGCGCAGTCAGAGCACGCAGGTGTTGAGAGTCCACGGGACTTGCACCAGCGCGACTAACCACATACCTAATCTGTGAATGATGGGTATTCCCCACTGCCATTGCGAAGAGAGATTAAACGGGTGCTGCTCAAACTCTCAAAAAAGGAGATCGCGGCGGTCGAGGCGGTTCTCGACATCGCCTTGAACGGTGGCGGCGAGCTCGTGCAGTCAGCCGATATCACCGCCCGCCAGGGGATTCCGCCACGCTATCTCGAACCGATCCTGCAAAAGCTTGGCCGCGCAGAGGTGTTGGTCGGGGTGCGCGGGCCGGGGGGCGGCTACCGCCTAGCGCGCGAGCGCCGACGCATTACGCTGTGGCAACTGGTCGACGCGATGCGCCCTGAAACCGATGTTCAGACAACACCCAATTCCGATGCTCTGGCTGACACGCTGGCCATTATCGAAGCCGATGTCCGCACCCGCCTCGATGCGATAACCATAGAAGCGCTGTGTTGGGGAAAGGCGCCGCCCAAGCATGCTCCCAACCGCGACTTCATCATATGACGGAACCGGTGAGCGTGCGCGGCCATATCTATGGCAGCCTATTGGAGACCATCGGGGCAACCCCGCTCGTAAGCCTGTCGCGGCTGGCGGCGGATGAGGGTTGCTTGGCAGACATTGCCGGAAAGTGTGAGTTCTTTAACCCCTTGTCGTCGGTCAAGGACCGTATCGGCCTGGCCATGATCGAGCAAGCCGAGGCAGCCGGCGAAATTGGGCCCGGCACCGTTATCGTGGAGCCTACCTCCGGCAATACAGGCATCGCGCTCGCTTTCGTCTGTGCCACCAAGGGCTACCGTCTGATCCTGACCATGCCCGAGAGCATGTCGGCCGAGCGTGGGCGCATGGTGCGCCTGTTCGGCGCTGAGATCGAATTGACACCCTCGGGCAAGGGTATGCAGGGCGCCATCGCGCGAGCGGAGGAGCTGCTCGCAGAGCTGCCCGACGCCTACATGCCGCAGCAGTTTCGCAACCCCTCAAATCCGGACATCCACGCCCATACCACGGCCGAAGAGCTATGGCAGGACAGCGCGGGCGCCATCGACGTGCTGGTCAGCGCCGTCGGCACCGGCGGTACCATCACTGGTATTGCCACAGTGCTGAAATCGCGCAAGCCATCCTTGCGAGCCATTGCGATTGAACCCGAAGACAGCCCGGTGCTTTCCGGTGGCCCGGCCGGCCAGCACCAGATCCAGGGCATCGGCGCCGGTTTCGTGCCCAAGGTGCTAGATACCGACATCATCGACGAGGTGGTGCGTATCGGCAATCATACCGCCTTTTCGACCGCACGGCGTGCCGCCAGACTCGAAGGCCTACCGGTCGGCATCTCTTCCGGCTCAGCGCTTGCCGCGGCACTGGAGATCGGTTGCCGGCCGGCTATGGCTGGCAAACTGATTGTCGCCATCCTGCCCTCCTTCGCCGAGCGCTACCTCTCCTCGCCCCTGTTCGAAGGTCTATAAGAACGGGGCCAAACGCGGTTTGGATTTACGTGGATATAAATAACATAATGAAAATGTCTTGATATATTTTTCACATTCTTATTCTATTATTAGTATGTCACCACAGATCATATATGGTTTTTAATCATAATCACATTTTAAATACTGTGTAATCGGAGCATCAGGAGACTGTCGAGGCCTAACAGTCGAGCCGGCCCACTGGTGAGGACGAGATGAGGGCAAAAAAAATCGCCACAGCGAATCGGGTCACGGATGGGCGGGTCGTCTTTCTGGATAACCGCGGTGCTTGGCACGAGTCAATGGAAGGGGCGCGCGTCGCCGATGATGAGGCAACCGCTGAAACTCTCGACGCGGATGCCAAGCTCGGTGAGGTCGCCAACCTGGTTATTGGCACCTATTTGATTGAAGTCGAGGATCAGCCCCTGCGCCCGAGCCGGTTGCGCGAACGTATCCGCGCCGCCGGTCCAACGGTTCAACTCGTGCTCAATCGGGCCCCAACGGCAATGGCGGCCAAGTAGCGCGATGTATCAATACGACGACCTTGATCAGGCCTTCATCGACAACCGCACCGAGCAGTTCGCCGATCAGGTCGCACGTCGCCTCGACGGCAAGCTTAGCGAGGACCACTTCAGGCCCCTCAGGCTGATGAACGGACTCTATCTACAGCTCCACGCCTACATGCTGCGGGTGGCGATTCCCTACGGCACGCTGACCTCCGCGCAGCTGCGCGGGCTCGCTACCGTCGCCCGGAAGTTCGACCGCGGCTATGGCCATTTCACCACGCGCCAGAACGTGCAGTTCAACTGGACGCGCCTCGACAACATGCCGGACATCCTCGCCGCTCTCGCCGAGATACAGATGCATGCAGTGCAAACTAGCGGCAACTGTATCCGCAACGTCACCGCCGACCACCTGGCCGGCGTCGCGCCTGACGAAATTGAGGACCCCCGCCCCTGGTGTGAGATCATCCGCCAGTGGTCGTCGCTACACCCGGAGTTCACCTATCTGCCGCGCAAGTTCAAGATCGCCGTCGGCGGCGGACCGCGCGACCGGGCAGCCCTCAAGGTGCACGACATCGCACTCGAACTGCGCCGCAACGAGGCCGGAGAGATCGGCTTTGTGGTCATGGTTGGGGGCGGCCAGGGGCGCACGCCGAAGCTCGCCAAGACCATCCGAGCTTTCTTGCCCAAACAGCATCTGCTGTCCTATCTAGAAGCGATCCTGCGCATCTATAATCAACTCGGTCGGCGCGACAACAAGTACAAGGCGCGTATTAAGATTCTTGTCGATGCCGTCGGCGTCCATCGCTTCGCCGAGATGGTCGAAGCGGAATGGACGCACCTGTATAACGGCGAACTAACCCTGAAAGCTGACGATATGGCGAAGATCATCACTGATTTTGCGCCCCCCGCCTATGCGAAAGCCGACCCCGCAGCAACCTCGGATGATCCCGCCATCATCGCCTGGTGCGAGCGCAATGTGCAGCCGCATAAGATACCAGACTATGCGAACGTTACCGTCTCGCTCAAGCCTATCGGCGGCGCACCTGGCGATGCCACAGAAGCGCAGATGGAAGTGGTCGCCGATCTTGCCGAGCGCTGGGGCTCTGGCGAGATCCGCGTCAGCCACGAGCAGAACCTAATTCTGCCAGATGTGCGCGAGAGCGATTTACCGACGCTATGGCGGGCGCTCAACGCAATGGAGTTGGCAACTCCCAATGCGGGACTTATCACCGATATCATCTCCTGCCCGGGCCTCGACTATTGCGCACTGGCGACGGCGCGCTCGATTCCGGTCGCGCAAGAGATCAGTAAGCGCTTCGCCGACCTTGAGCGTCAGCACGATATCGGTGACCTCAAGATCAAGATTTCCGGCTGTATCAACGCCTGCGGCCATCACCATATGGGCCATATTGGCATTCTCGGGGTCGATAAACGGGGCACGGAAGTCTACCAGATCACCCTCGGCGGCAGCGCCGAGAAAGATGCCTCGCTCGGCATCCTGGTCGGCCCCGGTTTTGCCGCAGATAAGATCGTCGATGCGGTCGAGGCCATCGTCACCACCTATGTGGCCCTACGCCATGATGGCGAGAGCTTCCTCGACGCTTATCGCCGCGTTGGCCTCACACCCTTCAAGGAGGTGTTGTATGCCCCTGCTTAAGGATGGCCGCAGCGTCGCCGATCCCTGGCTCCCAGTCGCAGACGGTGAGCCTCTGCCCGAGACCGGGCCCATGCTGCTGTCGATGGCGCGCTGGTGCGCAGAGCGCGAGACCTTACATGGCAACAATCGGACCTTCGGTGTCCGCCTCGCCAACGACCAGAGCCCGGATCTTCTGGCGGACGACGTCAAGCAGCTTGCGCTGATCGTCTTAGATTTTCCCGACATCGCCGACGGCCGCGCCTATTCTCAGGCTCGCCTGCTGCGCGAGCGCTTTGGCTACCGCGGCGAGCTGCGTGCCGAGGGTGAAGTTCTGTATGACCAGTTATTACCCATGCAACGGGTCGGTTTCGATTCCTTCGACGTGGTGGAGCATGCAGATATCGAAACGGCACTCGCCGAAATACCCGTGTCGTATCAACCCACCGGCGCCGACGGCCAGACCGCTCTGTCGCTGCGTCGTGAGCGCCGTCGTCGTGATGCGCAGGTTGCCGGATTGCAGGCAGTGCACGGTGACACCGCCGGCGAGGCATTGTTGCGTGCCGTGATCACAGAGTCATTCCCAAGCCGCATTGCCGTGGTCTCGTCCTTCGGGACTGAGGCCGTGGTCATGCTGGACATGGTGGCGCGCATCGATCCCGCCACACCGGTTATCTTCCTCGACACCGACAAGCACTTCCCGGAGACCTTAGCCTATCATGAATCTCTGGTCGCCGAGCTTGGGCTTGAGGACGTACGCGATATCACCCCCGATGCGGTGGCGTTGGCGCACGAGGATGCGGCCGGCGATCTCTGGCGCCGTGACGCCGACCGCTGCTGTCATCTGCGCAAAGTGGCGCCGCTCGCCCGTGCGCTCGAAGGCTTCGACGCTTGGGTAACGGGGCGTAAGCGCTTCCATGGCGACGTGCGCTCTGACCTGCCGCTTTTCGAAAACGACGGCAAGCGCATCAAGATCAACCCGCTTGCCGACTGGTCGGCAAACAAGGTCGCGGCCTGGATCGCCACGCGCGGCCTTAGCACCCACCCCCTGCTTGCCGAGGATTTTGCCTCGATCGGCTGTGCCCCCTGCACGGCACCGGCCGATGCGAGAGGTGGCCGCTGGTCCGGCAGCGACAAGACCGAATGCGGCATCCATCAACGGCGGAAGACGTGACCGGTTCCCTCGACGCTCTTGAAAGCCAAAGCGTCTACATCCTGCGCGAGGCCTATGGCCGCATCTCGCCGACTATGTTGCTGTGGTCTCTGGGCAAGGACTCCAACGTCATGCTGTGGCTGGCGCGCAAGGCCTTTTGTGGGCATGTGCCCTTTGAGGTGGCGCATGTCGATACCGGCATGAAGTTCCCCGAGATGTATGCCTTCCGCGACCACTATGCCAGCGAATGGAATCTCGACCTGGTGGTGCGCAATTGCCCGCCGGTCGAGGAGATCGATGCCTCGCTGCCGCCGGCCGCACGCTCGGCCGCGCGCAAGACGGCAGGGCTCAAAGCACTAATCGCCGAGAACGGCTACAATGGGGTCATCGCCGGCATCCGCCGCGACGAGGAAGTGGTGCGCGCGAAAGAACGCGTCTTCAGCCCGCGCGGCACCGACTCCCGCTGGGACTTCCGCGACCAGCCGGCTGAGCTGTGGGACCAGTACAAGACTGAGTTTCCCCCCGGCACCCATGTGCGCATCCACCCGCTGCTGCACTGGAGCGAAGTCGACATCTGGCGTTACGTGGCGCGCGAGAACATTCCCGTGGTCGATCTCTATTTCGCCCGCGATGGCAAACGCTATCGCTCGCTCGGCGATCGCGACATCACCTTCCCGATGGTGAGTGAGGCCTCCAGCATCGACGAGATTATCAACGAGCTGGAGACCACGCACATTTCCGAGCGCGCAGGCCGCGCCATGGACCATGAGGCGGAAGATTCCTTCGAACGCCTGCGCAGCGAAGGCTATATGTAGCATGTCATATTTTAAAATTGGGGAGGCCGCACAGCTGCCGGTCGTCATCGTCGGCCATGTTGATCATGGCAAGTCCACCCTGATCGGCCGCCTGCTGCACGATTCCGATAGCCTGCCCGAGGGCAGAATCGAAGCGGTGCGGGAGATGTGCCAACGCCGCAGCATGCCGTTCGAGTGGGCGTTCCTGATGGACGCCTTCCAGGCCGAGCGGGACCAGGGCATCACCATAGACACCACGCAAATCCAGTTTCGAACGCCCAAGCGTCCCTATCTCATCATCGACGCGCCGGGGCATCAGGAGTTCCTCAAGAACATGATCACCGGCGCCACCAATGCCACCGCGGCACTGCTGGTCATCGACGCCGAGGAAGGCGTGCGGGAGCAGACCCGGCGCCACGCCACGCTGCTCGGACTTTTGGGCGTGTGCCAGCTCGCGGTCGTGGTCAACAAGCTCGACCGCATCGCTTTCGATCGTTTACGCTTCGCTCAGGTTGCCGACGACGTACGTGGCTATCTCGGCGAGCTCGGCCTTGCGCCGAGCGCTGTCATTCCCGCCTCCGCCCGCGGCGGCGATAATGTCAGTAGCGCCAGCGAAAACACGCCCTGGTATGAGGGGCCCACGGTGCTCGAGGCGCTCGACAGCTTCACCGCGCGGCCCCAGGCGGACGAGCAGTCGCTGCGTCTGCCAATACAAGACGTCTACAAGTTCGACGAGCGCCGGCTGATTGCCGGGCGCATCGAGAGCGGACATCTCAGCATAGGCGACGAGTTGGTTTTCGCACCCGACGATAAGCGCGCGCGTATTGCCAGCATCGAGAGCTGGAACGTGCCGCTACCGCAGGTCACGGCCAAGGCCGGCGAGTCGATCGCGCTGACCCTAGATCAGCAGATCTTCGTCGAGCGCGGTGCCATTGCTTATGCACCCGATTCACCGCCTCTCGTAGCGCGGCGGATACGCGCACGCCTGTTCTGGCTCGCCCGAGAGCCCTTGGAGGAGACACGCAAGCTAACGCTAAAGATCGGTACCGGACAGCATCCCGTGACCGTCACGACGATTCGCAGCGTGCTCGATTTCGAAAACCTCGAATCCCGACCCTCGCCACGCGCCGCACACAACGAGATCGCCGAAGTGATACTGGAAAGTGAACGGCCCTTGTTTATCGACGCTCACAACGACAATCCTGCCACCGGCCGCGGCGTGCTGGTCGCGGACTACGACGTGGTCGGCGGCTGCGTAATCCTCGGCGAGGTCGAGCCTGCGGCCGAGCTATACGCGGTCGCGCATCAGGTCGATGTCGATGCGCGCGCCATAGCGCTCGGCCATCGCGGCGGCGTGATCTGGCTTACCGGGTTATCGGGTGCCGGCAAATCCACACTCGCCATAGACCTCGAGGTGCGGCTTTTCAGCCGTAACATCCACGCCTTCGTGCTCGATGGCGACAATCTGCGCAAGCACCTCAGCAGCGATCTCGGCTTCGCGCCCGAAGACCGCACCGAAAACATCCGTCGTACCGCCGAGGCGGCACGCCTGTTTGCCGAAGCCGGAATGGTCGCCGTCGTCGCCCTGATCTCGCCATTGCGCGACGACCGTGACCGAGCCCGCACAATTGTCGGCAAGGAGTTTCACGAAGTGCATGTGCGCGCCGATCTGGAGACCTGCGAGGCGCGCGACCCGAAAGGGCTCTACGCTCGCGTCCGCTCCGGCCGTATCGCCAACTTCACCGGTATCGATTCGCCCTATGAGCCGCCGCACGCGCCAGAGTTGGTGATTGATACCGAAGCCATGTCGGTCACAGCCTGCCAGGAAGCGCTTGCCGCCTATGTCGAAAGCGCAGTGACACTATGAGACGGCTACTGCATCTGCCCGTCCAACCCACGGTGGTCAGCGGCTGGCAGGCCTGGGACATGCTCGCCGACGACCCCGACTCCATCTTGGTTGATCTGGGCTCGATAGGCTCCCCGGACCTGCGCGAGCTCAACAAGGTGCCCTCACACAGCGATGCCAGACCTGTCAACCACAGTACGCCCATCTTTCTGCTCAGTCAGACCGGCACGCACGCAAGAAAAATCGCGGCAGCGTGGCTGGCGGACGGCTATGCCGGTGTCGCTGTGATCTCGGAGGGCGCTACCGGTTGGCAGGCCCTAGGCTTGCCTTGGACGGAACCGACGCAGGCCGAGATAGCCCAACAGCAGGACGAAGCAGGCAAGCACGAAGAGCTTGTTGATGAACCAGTTGGTGGTCCAGATCGTCCACTCGGGCGCATCGAGAAATAACGCCAGCTTGACCACCACGATGACGATCTCGGCAATCGACATGCCGAGCGCCAAGGCGATCGTGTAGCGCGGCTGCGCGAACAGTGCCCAGGCCAGCCACAAGTGGGCGACCCACCAGAAATCCCACCAGACATAGGTCGCCACGCCAACGCCTTCGGCCAGCGCATAAGCCACTGGAAAGGCGAACTTGACTGTCACGGTCCAGGCCGCCAGCAGGATCAGAAAATGCGCGATGAAGCGGATCACGTGGCCAAGCGGTAGTAGGCATCGAGCGTAAGCGCAGCGATGTCGAGACCGTGCGGGCAGGCGCCATGGCAGACCTTGTGGGTACATGTCGCGCAAGGTCCAGCGCCTTCGCCGAGCGCCGCATAGTCCGTGCGTGCCCGGACCTCGTCACCGTAATCGGTAGCGTACATGCGCGTACGCAGCACCTCGGTGATAGGGACGCCCGCCGGACAGGCTTGCGAGCAAGCGCCGCAGCCGGGGCGACAGTAGCGGTCTTCCTGTAATGCCGCATAGTGTGCCAGCAAACCAAAGTCACCGGGGCGCAGCGCCTGTTCGCCGGACGCCGCCATATATTCGTCGATTAGCGCCCGGCTAGTCATCGACACGATCAAGGAATCGACGCGCGGGCTCGACAGCACCCAGCGAAACGCAGCCTGGGCATAGGTACCACCGGTGCGCTCGAAAGGCCGCATATCATTGAGCCGCGCGCCCATCAGGACCTTCATGGCGACCACGCCGACGCCCTTCGCCTTCGCCTTCTCCAACACGCGCGGCAGCTCGGGCTGGATCGAGACGTAGTGCAGGGCGTGGCGCACCTGGGCGACGAAGTCCGGATCTTGTGCAAAGGTATAGGCGGCGAGCACAACATCGGCGAGATCGTTGTCGATGGCATAGTTCAGACACTCGGTCAGTGACGAGCCGTGTCCCGACATCCCACAAAAGCGGATCTTTCCCTGTTTCTTAGCGCGCTCGGTGAAAGCGTGCCATTCCGGGTTACGCAGTCGCTCGACGTCGTTGACAGAATGCAGAAAATAAATGTCGAGGTAATCGGTGCCGAGACGGCGCAGACTGCGTTCGAGAGCTGTCATCATATCGGCTTGGACAGCGCGCGCGCCGGCCTTGGTCTTGGACGCCAGCACAACGCGGTCACGCATGCCCCACAGACCCTTGCCCATAGCGGACTCGGCCGCGCCGAAGCGATAGCTTTCGGCAGTGTCGAAATATGTGACGCCACGATGGAGAGCGTAGCTGATCAGCTCGGGATCCGCCGAGAGGCTGGAGCCGAAGCCGATGTTCGAAACCTCGAGCCCAGTCGCACCCAGAGTAACCGTGCGCGCAGCGGCTGCAGCCGGCCGCGGCGCGGGGGCCCCGAGGGCCAACGCCCCAACACCGAGAAACTGTCGCCGGTCGAGCATCGCCGCCTCCACGATTTTGCGATGAGTCTATGTGCCAGCGCATGCTTGTTCAATGCACCCGGCACAGGCTAGTCTCGGACTATGCACTACCTTCTCGCCACGTTCATCGTCCTGTTTGCGCTGACCGGTGAAGCCATGGCTTGCGACAAAGCCGAAGAAGACCTCGCGGACTTTCTTGCCGGCTCGTATTCGCTGATCGGCCGCGAACCCCATTTTGGCGCGCCGTACGCCGGAGCCGCGACGCTCAGGGCCGCCGGCTGTCGCCTAGTCTTCGCGCGCTGCGTCAACGGCGAGCGCATCAACGGTACCGCTCGCCTCGGCAGCATCACGGCCGACGAGATTCCGGTGCTCGAGATCCGCTACCGTATGGGCTCGCAGATCATCCTTGGTATGTTTCTCATAGACGGCGACCCCGATAACTACGCCCTGCTCAGCGGCGAATGGAAGGTTGGTGAATCCACCGGCGCACCCGGCCGTGAGCACTGGTACATCGAGCGCGAGAGCGACCTCGCCGCCGAGAATCCGCAGCCAGCCTGCGAATAGCCCCCTTACTCCGGCTTCTGCCCCCCGAACAACGCCATGGTCAGGTATTGCCAGTGGCACGAGACTTCTTCGAAGCCGATCGTGCGCAGCCAGTCGAGTTGATCCGGCACGGGCGCGGGGTTGTCCTGCTCCAGGTGCTCTTTGAACCAACTCATGTCGTCGTAGCCGTATGAGGCGGCAGTGTTCTGCCAGATATCCTGGTAGCGCTTGTCGAGCGTTAACGTCGGCCCCAGGATGACGTCGCGCAACAGGAAGATGCCGCCGGGGTTGAGTGCAACGAAGATCTTGGCGAAGCTCTTGCGCTTGTCCTCGTGGCTGAGGTGGTGCAGCGCCAGGCTCGAGACCACCACGTCGTAACCCGGGTCGATCTCGGCTGCAGGGAAGCGGCCCTCGCACACTGTCACACGCTCGCCGAACTGCGCCAGGTTGGCGCTACATTCCTCCAGCATCTCGGGTGAGAGGTCGATAGCCAGCACGGTGGAATTCGGGAAGGCGTCGAGCACGCAGCCAGCAACCACACCCGTGCCCGTGCCGACGTCGAGCGCGCTCAACGCCGCGTCCTTAGGGTATGGGATGAGGTCGAGCATGAGCTGGTTTATCTCGTGATAGAACGGCACCAGACGCGGGATGAAATCCTCGTACGCCTCGGCCCGGTCACCGAAAAACTCGCTCGCCTGTTGGTCCTTCATACCCGTCCCCACATCCGTTTGCTGGCTATCGCGGCGCCTTCGCTCAGTGCAGCAAGCTTTGCCCATACCACATCCTCGGCTACGAAGGCATCACCAGCGAGCGTGCTGAAGCCGCAATCGGTGCCAGCCAACACACGCTCACGATCGCCCACAGCCGCGACAACGCGCTCGAGCCGCTCCGCGACCCATTCGGGATGCTCGACATAGTTGGTGGTGGTGTCGATCAACCCAGGAATGACGAGCATGTCCGGCGGCAGGCCAGATGTGGACAGCACCTCGACCTCGTGCGCATGGCGCGGATTGGCGAAAGGCAGGCATATCGCACCGACACGCGCTTCCGCCATTAGCGGCAGCACGTCGGCACAGGCGACATCGTGCACATGTGGGCTGTTGCGGTTGCCCCAGCAGGCGTGCAAACGGATTTTTTCGCGCGGGATATCGCCCGTGGCTTCGTTAATGGCGGCGATGTGGCGCGCGACGAAGCCCTGGAACTCGGCCAGGGTGTGCCCCTGGAAGAAAGTGGCGCGCTCCATGGCGAGGTCGGGCGCATCAATCTGCAGCAAATAGCCGCGCGCGACGATGGCGTCGTATTCCTTCTTCAGTTCACAGCTAAGCGCTGTGAGATAGGCGTCGTGGCTGTCGTAATGAGCGTTGAGCATGGTGGTCGCGACGATGCCGGGCGAGGCCGCGGTCATGAAAGTCTCCGCGAACGCGCCCTCGTGCACGCCCAACGCGCGCTCGAAGGCATTGCATTCCTGAGCCAGCTGCGCCTCGCCGTCATAGGCGATCTCTCCTTGCGCCTGGGGCGCGTCCCACAGCCTCGCCCGGCGCAGGTTGTGATCCGCCACCCATTGCCGCCAGATGGGGAAGTTTTTCATATCCAGGGTGATGGGGCGATCAGAGGCGCCACCATAGCCGTGCATGCGCCGCGCCACATAGGTCGAAAACGAGATACGCGGCATCTCGCCGTCATTGGCAACATCGATGCCTACTTTGGCTTGCGCTGTAACCACGGCGTGCGTGGCCTCGTCAACCGCAGCCTGGAAAGCGGTGGGATCAGGCCAGCCGCCCTTATCTTGCTCCAACAGCATCTCGGTCAGCACAGGCCCGCGCGGCAGACTACCCATATGCGTGACCAGGAATCTCTCATCGCTTCGCTTCATCGCACGCCCCTTCCTTGTTTGCCGCTACTTTAGAACATCGTCGCGTCCCGCGTGGAGCCGGTTTCCCCGCTCGCGTTTCCCCCTATAATGCGCGCCGCGACAGAAATTATGCCCGAGGGGCCAGCCGCCATGGAGATCGAATTCACCGGCGCCGAATTGGCGTTTCGCAACGAGGTCAGGGATTTCGTCAAAAATAACCTGCCCGCCGACATCCGCGAGAAAGGCGAGAACGATATTGGCCCGTCGCGCGAGGACTTCGTGCGCTGGCATTCCATCCTCTATGACAAGGGCTGGGTGGCGCCAGCTTGGCCCAAGGAATATGGCGGCACCGGGTGGACACCGATCCAGCGTTACATCTTCGGCGAGGAATGTGCCGCCGTCTCGGCACCGCGGGTGATGCCCTTCGGCGTCAGCATGGTAGGACCGGTGATCTACACATTCGGCAACCCGACGCAAAAGGACTACTACCTGCCGCGCATTTTAAGCGGCGAGCATTTCTGGTGTCAGGGCTATTCCGAGCCCGGCGCTGGCTCCGACCTCGCAAGCCTGCGCACCCGCGCCGTGAGCGACGGCGATCATTACGTGGTCAACGGCCAGAAGACTTGGACGACGACCGCGCATTGGGCTGACCACATCTTCTGCCTGGTGCGCACGGACACAGAATGCAAGCCGCAGGAGGGCATCTCGTTTCTGCTCGTCGACATGGACGACCCCGGCATCACCGTGCGCCCGATCATCACCATGGACGGCGGTCACGAAGTCAACGACGTCTTCTTCGACGACGTGCGGGTACCTGCCGAGAACCTGATCGGCGAGGAGAACAAAGGCTGGACCTACGCCAAGTTCCTGCTCAGCCACGAGCGCGCCGGCATCGCCGATGTCGGGCGATCGAAGAACCGCCTCGCCAGGCTCAAGGCGATCGCGCGCGCCGAAAAAGTGAACGGCGCGCCGCTGATCGAGAACGTGCGCTTCCGCGACAAGATCGCGGATCTGGAGATCCGCCTAATGGCGCTTGAGTTTACTGAGCTGCGCACGCTGTCCAGCGAGGAAGCGGGCGCGCAACCGGGACCGGAGGCAAATCTGCTCAAGATCCAGGGCACCGAAGTGCAGCAGCGCCTCACCGAACTCACCCTTGAGGCGGTTGGCACCTATGCCCAACCTTTCGTTCCGGAGGCGCTCACCAGCGGCTGGAACGAAGAGCCTGTGGGCCCTGACTATGCCGCCGCCGTGGCGCCGCGCTATTTCAACTGGCGCAAGGCCTCGATCTATGGCGGCTCTAACGAAATTCAAAAGGGGATCATCGCCAAGATGGTTCTCGGTCTCTAGGAACGTGTCATGGACCTGAGACTGAGCGACGACCAGCAACTCCTCAAGGACACGCTGGAGCGCTTCACGCGCAACGAGTACAACTTCGACACTCGTCGAAAGCTGACCGATTCCGAGGACGGCTTCAGCCGCGATATCTGGCAGAGTTATGCTAGCCTGGGCTTACTCGGCATCCCCTTCGCGGAAGAGGACGGCGGCATCAGCGGCGGGCCGATCGAAGTGATGATCGTGATGGAGCAGCTAGGCCGCGCGCTGGCTCTCGAGCCCTATCTGCCCACCGTGGTCCTAGCTGGACGCGCCATTGTCGAGGCCGGCTCGGCGGCGCAGAAGGAACAGTTGCTCGGCGAGATCATCGCCGGCGAGGCTCTGTGGGCTTTCGCCCATGCCGAGCCGGGCGCACGCTACGACCTCGCCCATGTTGAGACCCGCGCTGAGGGTGGTCGTCTCAGCGGTCACAAGGCCGTGGTGCACGGCGCCGTGACAGCCGATAAGCTCGTCGTCTCGGCCCGCAGCGAAGCGGGTATCTCGCTCTACGTCGTGGTGGCCGAAGCCGACGGCCTTACTTTGCGCCCCTATCGCACCATCGACGGGCTGCGCGCCGCGGAAGTGATGCTGGATAACGTTGCAGGTGAGTTGTTGGGCGAAGATGGTAGCGCCCTACCCGTCATCGAATCCGTGATCGACCGCGCCACCGCAGCCGTCTGTGCCGAGGCCGTTGGTGCCATGGATGTGCTGCGCGAAACTACTCTCGAATACTTGCAGATGCGCAAGCAGTTCGGCGTGCCGATCGGCACGTTTCAGGTCCTGCAGCACCGCTCGGTCGAAATGATGGGAAACTGCGAAGAAGCGCGCTCGCTGACCCTGATGGCAACGCTCTCGCTCGACCAGGATGTGCAAGCACGCGCACGCGCCGTCTCCGCCGCCAAGGTCGGCATCGGCACGCGCGGCCGCCATGTCGGCCAGGAGGCAATCCAGATGCATGGCGGCATGGGCATGACAGACGAGCTCAAGGTCGGCCACTATTTCAAGCGCGTGAGCATGATCGACGCCATGTTTGGCAACACCGACCACCATCTCGACCGCTTCGCGGCGGCGTCCCTGAGCTAGACAAGGGAAAAGGCATGATAAACAGCAGCAAACTATTCGATCTCTCTGGCCAGGTTGCCGTCATCACCGGCTCAACCCGCGGCATCGGCAAGGCGATCGCCGAAGCCATGGCCAGTGCCGGTGCTAAGGTGGTCATCTCCAGTCGCAAGATAGATGCCTGTGACGCGGTGGCGGCAGAGGTCAACAAGGATGGCGGTGAGGCCATCGCTATTCCCTGCAACATCTCCTATAAGGACCAATTACAGGCGCTAGTTGACGGCACCATAGAGAAATGGGGCAAGATCGACAGCCTCGTCTGCAATGCCGCTGTCAATCCCTATTACGGACCTATCAGCGGTATCAGTGACGAGGCTTACGACAAGATCATGAATTCCAATGTGCGCAGCAATGTTTGGCTATGCAACATGGTAATTCCACAAATGGCAGAGCGCGCTGGCGGCACCGTCATCATCGTTTCTTCTGTGGCAGCCTTCATAGGCTCCGCCGTTCTCGGCGCCTATGGTCTTTCGAAGGCCGCCGATGCCTCGCTGGCGCGCAACCTAGCGGTCGAGTGGGGGCCGCAGAATATTCGCACCAACTGCCTAAACCCGGCGATCATTCGCACCGATTTTGCTCGCGCGCTGTGGGAGAATCCCAAGACCTATGCCCGGGCCACCTCGAACTATCCCCTCAAGCGCATCGGCGAGCCCGAGGAAGTAGCCGGCGCCGCGGTATTCTTGGCCTCGAAGGCAGGCAGCTTCGTTACCGGCCAGACCATCATCATCGACGGCGGGGCGACGATCTCTGCTGGCGACGTCTGAGAGATGGCAGAACCCGTCAAGGTCTACTGGCAACCGGGCTGCACCAGCTGCCTGCGGGTGAAGGAATTTCTTGACGCGAACGGCATTGATTTCATCTCTGTGAACGTCGCCGCTGAAGAGGCCGGCTGGGACGAGTTGGCGCGGCTCGGCCTGCGCAGCGTACCGGTGGTGGCGCAAGGTGAACACTACGTCTTCGCTCAAGTTCTCGGTACGGTCAGCGAATTCCTCGGCCTCGGTGCGGCAGACGGACCCAGGCTCGCACCGGCGGCGCTGGTAACGCGTCTCAGCCTGATCCTGGAGACTGCCTGCCGGCTTGCAGGTCAAGTGCCGGAGAACAGACGCGACGACGGCCTGCCCGGGCGCGACCGCAGCCTACACGGTCTCGCCTACCACATCTTTCAGATCCCCGAGGTCTTTCTCGCCTGCCAGACCGGTACCACGCTGACTTATGAGGCGCTCGACGCATCGGCGCCGAAGCACCTGGCATCGATAGCCGATATCGCAGTTTATGGTGCAGACATCGGAGCACGTCTCGCGGCATGGTGGGAGGGCGAGGCAGACTGCGATGCAGCGCGAACGCTCGCCACCTATTTTGGCGAGCATAGCTTGCACGTGGTGCTGGAACGCACCACCTGGCATTCGGCCCAACATACGCGCCAGCTTGCGATGATGCTGGAAAGCCTCGGCATCGCCCCGAACCGCCCACTCGATGCCGCCGCCCTCGTCGGCCTGCCTTTACCCGCAAAAGTCTGGGAGGCGGCTTGAGCAACCGCCTGTTCGGCGAGTCGTTTCTTCGAGACGTTGAGCGAGAGACCTTCATTTATCGCGAGCAGATCATTTGGGGTCAACTCCATCTCCAGCAGTGGTGTGAGAGCTGCCAGCAGTTTCTCGATACTCCTGCCTGCGCCAAGTGAGCGCCGCGCGCTAGCCCGTCATTTCCGCTTTGAGAGTGGCTAGCGCGACCGCGAATGCGGCGCGCGCTGTCTCGAGCTGGATGGCGGCCGCATCTGGCGTGGTGGCGAGGATGGCGTCGATGGCCTCACGCACCGGCTGCGGCGCCTCGCCGCCACACAAAGCCTGCTCGCTGAGAGCGCGCGCCCAGTCCTGCACGTCACTCATGCGGCCTTTTCCTTGGGTACCAGGCAACAGCGTTGCATCAGCCTCTCGGCGCCGGCCAGACACTCGCGCGCCGACTGCGCGAGGTCAGCAAGATCGGTGCCTTTGGCAACCTCGACAACGATATGCCGGGCAAATCCTGATAGGGTCTCGGTCTTGCTCCCGGCCGTGCCAAGCACTTGCGCCAATGTCAGGTCGCCCCCGCCGGCGATATTGGCGAGCGTGACATCGCGCCACTTCCGCCTCGCCACCAGCGCTAGGGCCGCTTCCGCCACCCGTCCGGAGATATTGATCTTACAGGCCATAACAACCTTTCCTGTCCTTTGAGGCGAATAGGATATTGACTTGGTGCCGACGCCTGCAATGCTTGTTTTTATGAGTAAGAGATTTGCCCGCGATGCCGCCGGCGCTTTGATTCGTACCGCGCGCCGCCATCCCATGCTATCGCGAGAGGAAGGGCACGTGCTGGCCAGACGTGCCGCGCGCGGCGATCGGGAAGCGACACAGCGACTCGTCGCCAGCCATCTCAGGCTGGCGATCAAAATCGCCGAGCGCTATCGCGCACCGGGCTTGGCCCGTGGCGACCTGATCCAGGAGGGCTGCATCGGCCAAACTCAAGATACTGGTGAGAGTCGATGCCGAATCGGGAGCGGCCGCATGAGGGGGCTTTCCGGTCGCTTTGCCGAGGCACTGACCTATGTCAGAGAGCTGCAGCCCACGGTCAACGCCTTTGCCGCGGAGATGAAAACATGCGCTCACTCGTAATCCTTGCCGTACCGCTCATAATCGCCTTGGGGACAGCGCAAGCGGGTGAAAGCCTGCAATCCATTCTCGACTCGCGTCCGGCCGAGGACATGGCGCGGGATCAATACCGCCACCCGGCTGAGACCTTGGCTTTTTTTGGGCTGGAGCCGGGCATGAGAGTGGTCGAGACACTGCCCGGCCGGCGCGCCTGGTATACACGCATCCTGGTGCCCTATCTCGGGCAGAACGGCGTGCTCTACGGCGCCAACTACACCCACGCGCTTTTCCAGCGCATCTTCGGCGACCGCTGGGAAGACCTGCGTGAAAAAATGGAGGCTTGGCCCGAGACTTTCCCGGCCCAGTCCGCAGGCTATGCCGAGGCGCCGCCCACAATCGGCACGCTCACCGTCACAGAGGCACCGGAGACGCTCTACGGCACGTTTGACCACGTGCTCTTCATCCGCTCGCTACACCACCTCAACCGCTACGATCCAGCAACCCTCGATCGCGCAGCGGCAGAAGCGCGGGACCTGCTCAAGCCGGACGGTGTGGTCGGCATTGTGCAGCATCGAGCGCCGGAAAGCGCGTCGGATGAATGGGCGAACGGCGATAATGGCTACCTCAAGACCTCGCGTGTCGTCGCAGCTTTCGAAGCCGCCGGACTGATCCTGGAGGAGAGTTCGGAGCTGAATACCAACCCGCTCGATCGGCCAACCGAGGAAGATCGCGTCTGGCGTCTGCCACCAAGCAACGGCAAAGGCCGCGAAAGCCGCGAGACCTACCTGGCAATAGGCGAATCCGACCGCATGACGCTGCGCTTCCGCAAGCCCGAATAGCGCCTCAAGCGCTCAACGCAAAGCCTACATAGCCCTTGGCGACGATCTCATCGCATTTCTGCACGTATGTGGGAAAGCCGCCGATATAGGGCATGAAGACGCGCGGCTTGCCGGGGATGTTGGCACCTAGGTACCAGGAGCCGCAAGAGGCGCGCAGATGATGGCTGGCGACATCGGCTACATGGGCAATCCAGGCATCCTCAGCATCCTCTGTCGCCTCGATACGGGAAAAACCGTTCTCACGCAAATGCGCGATGCAATCGGCAATCCACACCACATGCTGCTCTATCGACGGGATCATGTTGGTGAAGACGGACGGGCTGCCCGGCCCCGTGATGGTGAAAAGGTTGGGAAAACCCGCCAACGTCAGGCCGAGATAGGCGCGGGGTCCCTCGGCCCATTTGTCGCGCAAGCTGCAGCCACCACTTCCGCGAATATCGATTTTTAGCAAGGCGCCAGTCATCGCATCGAAGCCGGTTGCAAAGACGATGGCATCAAGCGCGTAGATCTTAGTGCCAACCACCATACCATCGGTGTAGATGCGCTCAATAGGCGTCTCACGAACATTCACCAGCGTGACATTGTCCCGATTGAAAGTGGCGTGGAACCCGGTATCAACACAAAGCCGTCGGCAGCCAATAACGCCGTGCGGCATCAACAATTCCGCCACGTCAGGATCATGCAGCGTCTCGCGCACCTTTTCGCGCACGAACGAAGCCGCTGTCTCGTTGGCCTCGGCATCAAACATCAAATCGTTGAAGGCACCGAGGAAACCGACACCGCCGGTGCGCCAGCGTTTCTCGTATTCCTGCTGCCGATCCTCAGCACTGGTCACCATGGCAGAGGTGTTGTTTAGCGGGAACAGCACGCCGCTCGGTAGGCTTCGTGCACACTCCCGAATTTCGCCGTATCTGGCTTTGACTTCGCGCTGGGCTTCGGGAGCCAGCGGCGCATTATGTGCCGGGACCGTATAGTGCGCGGACCGTTGAAAGACGAACAAATGCTCGGCTTCCTCGGCAATGATCGGAATTGCCTGAATCCCTGACGAGCCAGTGCCGATCACACCGACCTGCTGGCCTGAAAAATCTACCTCTTCGTGCGGCCACAAACCAGTGTGGTAGGTATTCCCAACAAAGCTGTCTACGCCCTCGATATCGGGAATGCTGGGCACCGACAGGCAGCCCGTCGCCATGATGCAGAAGCGCGCCGAAAGCGTCTCGCCCATATCAGTCTCGAGGCGCCAAATCGTCGCCGCCTCGTCGAACGTCGCCGCCACGACCCGCGTCTTGAAGGTGATATCCAGGCACAGGTCGAAGCGGACGGCCACGTACTGTGCATAGCGCAAAATTTCGGGCTGGGTGGCATAACGCTCCGTCCAGTCCCATTCTTGCTGCAATTCGTCCGAGAACTGATAGGAGTACTGCATGCTCTCGACGTCACAGCGGGCGCCGGGATAACGGTTCCAATACCAAGTACCACCGACGTCGCTCGCGGCCTCGATCACGCGCACGCGCAAGCCCTGGCTGCGCAGGCGATGCAGCATGTAAAGACCGGCAAAGCCGGCGCCGACGACGATGGCATCGAAATCAGGCTGGGTCATTGAGCTTCCCTCGCTAACTCACGCGCGGCCCTAGCGCGAAATCTGGCAGGCGCAAAGCCGCTGAACGCAAGCTGGCTGGGGGCCACTAACTTCTAGGTCTTCATAGGCAAACACGCGCAAGCCACCCATCGTAGCGATCTCCAGAAGCTCACCATGGCGCAACAGAAAATCCGGATTGCTCGGACGTCCATGGCGTTCGTTGCCTTCCGCGAAAGTCTCGTAGATCAGCACGCCGCCGGGCGCCAGCGCAGCGATGATCTCGGGGAATAACGGCCTATGCAGATAATTAGTCACGACAACACCGGCAAACGCCGCCCCGGCGAAAGGCCAGGGATCAGCCTCAAGGTCAGCCGTAACGGCCGTTGCCGGGGCCATCAGGCGCGAGATATCCCGGTCGACAGCGGTGACCGGATGACCGCGTTCAAGGAACACGTCCGCGTGCCGGCCGCTGCCGCAAGCGAGGTCCAAGACCGGCCCGCCGGGCACAATCAAAGACGCGAATCGGACCACCCAGAACGATGGCGCGGCTTGTTCTTTGGGCATAGGCATGTCATCTAACGCTAGGAAAGCCGTGATTGCGGCATGGAGCTATGGGCGAAGCATGATCGTCTATGACGTAAAATGCGCCAAGTCGCACGTTTTTGAGGGCTGGTTCCGCGACAGCACCGCATTCGACGAGCAGGCGGCGGCGGGCGAAGTCGTCTGCCCGGTCTGCGGCGAAAGCGAGGTCAGCAAGGCACCCATGGCGCCCGCTATCGGCCGCGCCCGGGAGGGTGAGTGCGCTACGCCCTACACGCAGCCCGAGGTCATGTCGAAGCTGCGCGAGATCCGCGATGCGGTTGAGAAGAACAGCGAGCATGTCGGCTCGGCCTTTCCTGAGGAAGCGCGCAAGATTCATTACGGCGAGACCGAAGCACGCAATATCCACGGCAATGCCACGCTCGACGAGGCCAAAGCGCTTAAGGAAGAAGGCGTTTCCGTGGCAATGATCCCGTGGCTGCCGCGGCAGGATAGCTGAGCGCCATCCCCTACACACTCGTTGCCGAGCGCTTCGGCCCCACCGTGCCTGGCAATTGGACTCTCGATTCTGTGTTGACCCATCTTGACCACGGCGCACGCTTAAATGGCGGGTGCCATGGCCGCCGTGCGGGCGAGCTTCTCGATCTACGCCGCCGCGGCGGATGTCGGGCGCCTAGCCGCTAGCATGTAATTGACGCTGAGGTCGCCCGACAGCCGCCAGGAGCCACTGAGCGGATTATAGGCGACCCCGGTAACCCGGTCTATCTGCAGACCGGCGCTCAAGGCCAGGCTGATCAGTTCTGATGGGCGGACGAACTTGCGCCAGTCGTGGGTGCCGCGGGGCACCCACCCGAGCACATATTCCGCCCCCACCACAGCCAGCGCTAGCGCCTTGAGAGTGCGATTCAGGGTCGCCAGGACAAGCACTCCACCTGGCGCTACGCAGCCGGCCGCGGCCGCCACGAAAGCGGGCAGATCGGCGACATGCTCAATGACTTCCATGGCTAGCACAGCGTCGTAGGTCTCGCACGCAAGATCCGTCACGTCTCCATGGCGGTAAGTAATGTCGAGACCAACATCGGCGGCATGCGCGCGTGCCACCACAATGCTTTGCTCAGCTGCATCAAGGCCCGTGACCTCCGCCCCAAGGCGCGTCAGGGGCTCGCAGAGCAGCCCTCCGCCACAGCCCACATCGAGCACGCGCAGGCCGTCAAGCGGGCGTCTCCCAGCCTCGCTTGCCAGGGCATCACGGACGAAGGCAATGCGCAGCGGATTGAGCACGTGCAGAAGCGCCATCGGCCCGCCTTCTTCCCACCAGCTATCGGCCAAGGCGGCAAAGCGGCTGACCTCGTCGGCATCAAGCGTGGTAGTCGTCTCCGGCATCCGTATTTCCCAGCTTGCTAGGTTCCTTGGGGGAACGTATGAAGAGCCGCTTGCACACGACTACGCAGGCAAAGTGTGGCGCAATTCCACAGATGACAATAGCTATCATGACACGAGTCGTACAAAAATTCGGCGGCACGTCGGTCGGCAATGTCGAGCGCATCCGCAACGCCGCGACGCGTATCAAAACCGCCTATGAACGCGGCGAGCGTATCGCCGTGATCGTCTCGGCCATGGCCGGAAAGACCAATCGGCTAGTCGAGCTGTGCGCCAACGTGGCACCGTTGCACGACGCTCGCGAATACGATGTCGTGGTTTCCAGCGGCGAGCAGGTGACCTGCGGTCTCATGGCGCTGGCCTTGCAGGAGCTCGGCGTACCTGCGCGCTCCTGGCTTGCCTGGCAGATTCCGATCCGCACTGACGACGTGCACGGCAAGGCGCGCATCGAGGAGATCGATACCGAAGAGATCGGCGCGCACATCGATTCTGGCGAGGTGGCTGTGGTGGCGGGCTTCCAGGGCCTGGGTCCGAGCAACCGCCTGACAACGCTTGGTCGCGGCGGCTCGGACGCCTCTGCCGTCGCCCTTGCGGCGGCACTCGGAGCTGAGCGTTGCGACATCTTCACCGATGTCGACGGGGTGTATACTAGCGACCCGCGCATCGTTACGAAGGCCCGTAAACTTGATAATATCGCCTATGAGGAGATGCTCGAGATGGCCTCGCTGGGCGCCAAGGTGCTGCAGACGAGAGCCGTCGAGCTCGCTATGCGCCACCGCGTTACGCTGCAGGTGCTGTCGAGCTCCGAGGACCTGCCGGGCACCCTGCTGGTGGACGAGGATCAGATAGTGGAAAAGGACATCATCAGCGGCATCGCATACAGTCGCAACGAGTCTAAGGTGACCCTGACCGAAATTGCCGACCGACCCGGTCTGGCGGCCATGGTTTTCGGCCCGCTTGCAGGCGCTGGTGTCAATGTCGATATGATCGTACAAAGCGCATCGCACGACGGCGAGAGCGCCGATATCACATTCACGGTCGGCACAGCCGACCTGGAACGGGCGCTGGCAATTCTCGGCGAGGAGCGCGGGGCCCTGGGCTTCAACGAGCTGCTGTCAGACTCAGACGTAGTCAAGGTATCGGTGATCGGGGTCGGCATGCGCACCCATGCCGGCGTCGCACGGACCATGTTCGAGACGCTGTCGGAAAAAGGCATCAACATCCAGGTGATTTCCACCTCGGAGATCAAAATCAGCGTGCTGATCGCCGAGGAATATACCGAATTGGCTCTCAGATCTCTGCATGCCGCCTATGGACTCGACGCCGACTGATCCCGCCGGGGAAGAAACGCTGCAGCGTCTTTGGGCACGCGGTTGCGACTTTCTCGGCACGCCGACCGCCATTCTCGGTGGCGCTATGTCGTGGGTCTCGGAACGCAATCTGGTGTCGGCCATTTCCAATGCGGGCGGTTTCGGAATCATCGCCTGCGGCTCCATGGATCCTGACATGCTGTGCACTGAAATCGCCGCAACGGCGGCGCTAACCGACAAGCCTTTCGGCGTCAATCTGATCACCATGCATCCCGATCTCGACGCGCTGATCGATGTCTGTCTGGCCAAAACCGTGGGTCATGTGGTGCTTGCCGGCGGCCTACCGCGCACCACCCAGATCGCCCGCATCAAGGCTGGTGGTGCAAAGGTGCTGTGTTTCGCGCCGACCCTTACGTTTGCGCACAAGCTGATGCGCTCCGGCGCCGATGCCCTGATCATAGAAGGCATGGAGGCGGGCGGCCATATAGGCCCGGTCTCGACCAGCGTCCTAGCCCAGGAGATTCTGCCCGAGATCGACGACGTGCCGGTCTTCGTGGCCGGCGGTATCGGCCATGGTGAAGCGGTTGCCGCCTATCTCGAGATGGGCGCCAGCGGCTGTCAACTCGGCACGCGCTTCGTTTGTGCTGAGGAATCGATTGCCCATCCTGATTTCAAGAAACGCCTTCTACGGGCGCAGGCGCGCGACGCTCAGGTCTCGAGCCAGCTCGACCCACGCTTTCCGGTCGTTCCGGTGCGCGCCCTGGCCAACGCGGCAAGTGACCGCTTTCTTGACGTCCAGCGCACGGTCATCGCCAAGGTCGAGGCAGGTGAGTTGGATCAGAAAGCGGCACAGCTCGAAATTGAGCATTTCTGGGTTGGGGCGTTGCGCCGGGCGATAATCGACGGGGACGTGGATAACGGCTCGGTGATGGTTGGCCAGAGTGTCGGCATGGTACGCAGCGAGCAACCCCTGGCCAAGGTCATCGCGGAGCTCGTGGCTCAGGCGGCTCGCGCCTTGGCCCGGCGCAACCCGGCGACCTGAGCCGATACGCGCGTCGCTCAGCGGTCCCCGGCGGCGGCAGCTACGCCACGTAATGGCCGGCCGTGGCGGCGTCCAGGCACAGCTCGACGCGGTGATGCGGCTGATCCACCGCGAACATGGTGGCTGAAGTCTGCTCCTGCTACCTCTTGCGCACTGGATAGGTCCTGGAGCTGTTCGCCAACCAAGGCCTCAACCCGAACGCGGTGCACAACACACGCCTGCAGGTCAACGAAGGCCTAGTCGGCCACGTTGCCGCCAGCGGCCGCTCTTTGTTTGAGCCTCAACGATACCCAGGCACCTCATGGTCTTGACCCGTGGACAGTTTTGCCACGCTCGCGACATGCTACGGCACGGGCGCGAGATAGCCCTGAGAGTGGGCGAGATACGGCCTCGGGACTTGCATATAGGCGCTATGTTGGAGGTATTCGCTTTGCTCTGGCAACTGCCAAATCTACAATCTAAAGTTGATATACTTTCTGCTAAAACTAGTAATTTAGTGTAATTTCTTTTTGCCAACAGCCATGAAAACACTAGACCCTTAAGGGGTTACGAAATTTTAACGTGACCGGCACTTAATTCGATAGGAAATCTATGGCAAGCCTGGCACGAGGCCGAAGTACCCCTTACAGTTTGCGGCGAGGATGCCGGACAGCCGCTTGACGCCATGGCGCTAATCGGCTCTGAAAACCGCAATTTGTCGATGGCGCCGTGGCGCCCTCGGCCGACCGTCTTGGCACGCTCTGCGAGCGTGCCAAGGTAAACCTATGCGACAACCTCTCGGCCTTTGCCAAGAATCATGATACCAGGATCGGTTAATTCATTAGTGTTAACGATATTGTATGACTAGTTTTCACTGCTCAACGTTCAAAAAATCGTGCAAATCACACTTGCCTAATTGAAGGTAGATCAAATTTGTTTTAGAAAGGGTGATGCGGGGAGCTAGGCAAGTTGACCGACGACTTGCGCATGGTGTGGCTGCAAGAGCAGCGTTCGAAAGGGCGAGCCGTTGACGCAAAATGAGCCGATCGAACTGGCACGGTACCGCGATCCGGACGGGGGTGCGTATGCGGGCATTGGCTCCGAACTGCGGGATGCACGCTTGGACCGTGGAACGGAGCTGGCGGATGTTGCGACGGCCTTGCGGATCCGCCGCCCTTATCTGGAGGCGATTGAGACCGGCGAGTTCAACCAATTACCTGGGCGGGTCTATGCTGTTGGCTTTCTACGCGCATATAGCGAGTATTTGGGGCTTGACTCAGAACCTGTAGTTGATCGTTTTCGCGACGAGACCACAGATATCAGCCCTAGCACGGAACTGAGATTTCCTGCGGTCCCGCCGCAAAGCTGGCGCCCACAACTGGGGCTGTTCAGTGTGGCGTTGCTATTGGCAGTGGTGGTTTATGGAGGTTGGTACTACTGGCAATCGCTGGATGACTTGTCCCTCAAGACTGTTCCGGAAGTGCCCGACAAATTCGCTACCGTGGAAGGTGCAGAAGAGCCGGAAATGGTCGACCCCAGTGTCGCGCTACCGAGCGATTCGGTGGCCACCGAGCAGGCAACCACGGCCACAGCCATTGCTGATCTCGCATCAGCGCCGGCCGAGGAAGTGCCCTCCGGTCCCTTGGCAGAAGAAGACGCCGCGTTGATCGAGACGGAAGCCATCACCGCCGCGACCGTAGGCACGGAGACTGAGGTCACGCCAGCATCGGAGGCCGTCAACGATGGCCGGGATGCAGCCGATGCGATTGAGGAGCCGGGCACTGCCCAGCCCATCACCGGTGCTCTGGCCGATGTACCGGATGCGCCGACCCTGATCTTGACACCGCCTCCTCCTGCGGCGCCCGTCACTGAGACTACGGCAAAGGTTTATGGCCAGGGTAACGCTGGTGCGCGGGTCGTGCTGCGCGCCGCTGCAGATACTTGGGTGCAGGTACAAGGCGACGGCAACGACCTTCTGCTCTCGCGCATTCTCAAAGCGGGCGACACCTATCTGGTTCCGAACGGTGCCCAAGCCCGACTGACCACGGGCAATGCCGGTGGTCTGCAAATCCTACTCGATGGTGAGCTGATGCCGTCGCTTGGTGACTCGGGTGCGGTACGGCGTAATGTGCCGATCAGTGTCGAAGCCTTGCTCACCTCAGCCGACTGACCTGTTTTGCAACCTCGTCTCGGCTATAGTCCACGCAAAAGCTAAGTTCCTATGAGAGTCGGTCCATGAGCGTCCGTCCCTATCGTGATATTATGCGGCGCGCTAGCCGCCAGATCC
This sequence comes from Alphaproteobacteria bacterium, assembly GCA_030739735.1. Classification (NCBI taxonomy): domain Bacteria; kingdom Pseudomonadati; phylum Pseudomonadota; class Alphaproteobacteria; species Alphaproteobacteria bacterium. The sequence goes on from JASLYQ010000008.1 coordinate 78,025, forward strand.
ACGTCGGCGATATGCTCGTCGGCGGCAACGCGCCGATCAGCGTGCAGTCGATGACCAACACGCCCACCACTGATGTGGCGGCAACGGTGGCTCAGGTGCACGCCTTGACGGCGGCGGGTGCCGATATCGTGCGCGTCTCCTGTCCTGACGAAGAGTCGACCGCGGCCCTGGCGGAGATCGTGCGCCAGAGTGAGGTTCCGGTCGTCGCCGATATCCATTTCCACTATCGCCGCGCCATTGAGGCGGCCAAGGCAGGTGCTGCGTGCCTGCGCATCAATCCCGGCAATATCGGCTCGGCGCAAAGGGTGCGCGAGGTGGTGAAAGCGGCGCGTGACCATGGCTGTTCAATGCGCATCGGCGTCAACGCCGGCTCATTGGAGCGCAATCTTCTGGAGAAATACGGCGAGCCCTGCCCCGAGGCGATGGTAGAAAGCGCCCTTGCCCACGCCGCCATTCTCGAGGACAACGACTTCCGCGAGTTCAAGATCAGCGTCAAAGCATCCGATGTCTTTCTCGCCGTCGCCGCCTATCAGGGCCTGGCTGATGCCTGCGACTACCCCCTGCATATCGGCGTTACCGAAGCCGGCGGCACGGTCGGTGGTACGGTCAAGTCGTCAATCGGCCTCGGCATGCTGCTCTGGGCTGGTATCGGCGACACCTTGCGCGTCTCACTGTCAGCCGATCCGGTGGAAGAGATCAAGGTCGGCTTCGAACTGCTCAAATCACTCGGCCTGCGCCACCGCGGCGTCGCCATCGTCTCCTGCCCCTCCTGCGCTCGCCAGCAGTTCCCGGTGATCGAGACCGTGGCTATGCTGGAGGAGCGGTTGGCGCATATCACCGCGCCGATAACGGTGTCGATCATCGGCTGTGTAGTGAACGGCCCCGGCGAAGCGCGTGAGACCGATATCGGCTTTACCGGCGGCGGTCGCGATATACACCAGGTCTACATCAGTGGCGTCACCGACCATCGCATCGCCACTGACGGAATGCTCGACCATCTGGTGGAACTGATCGAGGCCAAGGCCGCCGAGATCGAGGTGCAAGAGACGCGGCCCGAGAGGGCTCTCGTCAGCTGACGCACCATGTCCTTTGCCAACAAGCTCGAAAGCATCGAAGCTCGCCATACGGAGATTGGCGAGTTGATGTCCACGCCCAGTCTCTCCAACGCCGAACGCGTGGCATTGGCTAAGGAATATGCCGAACTCTCTCGCGTGGTCGAGCAGGCGGTGGCGCTGCGTAAGCTGCGCGAGGAGGTCGACGAACTCAACGAGATGTTGGCCGACGCGGAGACGGATGCGGAGATGCGTGAGCTTGCCCGCAGCGAGCGCGAGACCTATCTGGAGCGCATACCGGCCCTGGAGAACCGTCTCAAGCTCGCGTTGCTGCCGCGCGACGAAGCCGATGCTAAGGGTGCCATTCTCGAGGTGCGCGCAGGCACCGGCGGCGAAGAGGCGGCGCTGTTCGCCGCCGATCTGGTGCGTATGTACCAGCGCTATGGTGAGCGGGCCGGCTGGAAGCTGGAGATGATGGCGCTGTCCGAAACCGGAATCGGAGGCGTCAAGGAGGCGGTAGCGGTCATCAAAGGACGCGGCGCTTTTGCTCGGCTAAAATACGAATCGGGTGTCCACCGAGTACAGCGCGTGCCAAAGACGGAGACCTCGGGGCGCATTCACACCTCGGCCGCGACCGTCGCCGTGCTCCCGGAAGCCGAAGAGGTCGATATCGCCATCGACGAGAAGGATCTACGTATCGACGTCTTCCGTGCCTCCGGTCCAGGTGGACAGTCGGTCAACACGACCGACAGCGCCGTGCGCATTACCCATATGCCGAGCGGAATCGTCGTTTCGCAACAGGACGAGAAGTCTCAGCACAAGAACAAGGCCAAAGCACTGCGCATCCTGCGCGCCCGACTATATGAGCAGGAGCGAGCGGTGCGCGAGGCCGACCGCGCCGCCGACCGCCGCGCCCAAGTCGGCAGCGGCGATCGCTCCGAGCGCATCCGCACCTACAATTTTCCGCAAGGCCGCGTCACCGACCACCGCATCAATAAGAGCGTGTTCGATATCGAGGTGATGATGGATGGCGCCTCGCTCGACGAATTCATCGACGCCCTGATTGCCGATCACCAGGCGGCGCAGCTGGCGGAATTAGCATGAGCAATGTAAACACGGCACTCGCCTGGGGCGCTGCAGCGCTGTCGCACGTGCCACAGAGCGATGCCAGACGCGAGGCACGACTCTTGTTGGGGCATGCTACCGGGCTTACGGCCGAGCACTTGTTCGCCAACCCTTCATACGAAGTCGGCCGGCCGGAGCACATTTGTTATGCTGCTCTGGTGCACCGCCGCGCCGGCCGCGAGCCAATAGCGCGCATACTCGGCCGGCGTGAGTTCTGGAACCTTGACCTGGAGGTGACAGGAGACACGCTGATTCCGCGACCCGACAGCGAAACGCTTATCGAGGCCGCACTCGCCGGTGTACCGCCTCCGCGGGTCCTGCTCGACCTCGGCACGGGCAGCGGTTGTTTGCTGCTGGCGCTACTCGACTGTTTTGTGGGTGCTACGGGACTCGGCGTTGATGCCAGCTCTGCCGCGTTGCGGGTCGCCACCCGCAACGCGGCGCGCGCGGGTCTTGTCGAACGCGCGCAATTTGTCGCCAGCAACTGGGGAGACGGGGTGGCAGACCGCTTCGATCTGGTGGTCAGCAATCCGCCCTATGTAGCGCGCGGCGCTATCGACAGACTGGAGCCCGAGGTTGCTAAGTTCGAGCCGAGGACGGCACTAGACGGCGGTATCGACGGGCTGGCGGCGTATCGGGCGCTGATCCCCCGCCTGCCGCGGCTGCTAAACGCTGGCGGCCAGGCACTTCTCGAGATCGGAGCCGATCAGGCGGAGCCCGTGGTGGCGATTGCGGCGCAGGCTGGCCTGTATTGTCGGGAGCGGCACTACGACCTTACCGGAATTGAGCGTTGCCTGCGGTTTGAGAAAGGCTAGAGTATTCTCGAAAAAACTTGGAAAGTTCGATCTGTCGCGCTAGTGTCACTTCAAGCAACGGTAAGCGTTGACATGGCTGATGGGCCGTCAACGAGAAAATGAACTCAGTAGCCTGTATGGTGAAAACGTCGATCAAGTCTTAATGGATTTGACCGTCTGTAGCTGATGTACGCAACCGTGTGCTGGTCAAGGTCTTCTAACATCACGTGAAATTTGGAGCGCATGAGACAAGGTTCCCATTCCAAACGCCATCGTGGCCGTTCGAACGGACGGCGATCCCATGGCCTCGCCTCTAACTATGAAAGCAACGGTCCGGATGTGAAAATCAAGGGCAGTGCTGCCCATGTGCAGGAACGGTACGAAGGCCTGGCTCGCGAAGCCGTGGTCAGCGGTGACCGTGTGGCGGCGGAAGGCTATCTTCAGCATGCCGAGCACTACCAACGCATAAGCAATGCTCAGGTGGCGGCGCAGGCCGAAGCCAATGCTGCCAAGGCCCGCGGGCGCGACAATCATCGTGACGGCAATCGGACGGAGACGGAAGCGCCTGCCGAAACGCCGCTCGCAGAGACGGCGTCTGACGAGGCTGTTGTGGGTGCGTCAGCAGGAGATGACAAAAGTAACGCCACCAGCGAAGCTAAGCCCGAGCGTAGCGGCCGTCGTCGCGGTCGTAGCCGCGGTACCGCTAGTGCACAGCCCCGCGACGACGGGGATTCAAGCCCGCCCGAGTCGGCCGCCGTCTGAGCAATACGGCGCCCGCAGACTCAATACAAAGGCTTAGAGAAAAACCCCATTTGATGGCTGGAGAACCTCGCGCTCCCGGCAGCTGTTCCTGGGCACAGTGCTGATGGGACGGATTAGGCGCTTGCGCGAGATTGATGGCGACATCCCGGTGGCGCGCTGTCAGCGCTGACATCGGTGATTTTTACGACTCAACCCTCGGCAAAATTGGGGCGCCGCTTATCGCGGAACGCGGCGACAGCCTCCTGGTGGTCGGGATGCGCCTGTGACAGAATCTCGTAGGCTACCGCCGCATCGGTGATGTTGGCTGCAAGCGTGCGCAGGGGAATATTGATCGCTGTCTTAGTCCAGCGCACTGCCCAGGTCGCGCCATTGACGAGCTTAGCAATGATATTGTCGGTCTTGGCATCGAGCTCGGCCGCAGGCACGGCGTAGTTAATCAGACCCCAGGCAGCGGCATCGCGCGCGCTCATCATCTCGCCGGTTAGAAGCATTTCCTTGGCGCGTGCATAGCCGACGAGCTGCGGCCAGATGATGGCGCCGCCATCGCCCGCAACCAACCCCATGGCAACGTGCGGATCACCGATCTTTGCCGTCTCATCGGCGACGATGATATCGCAGAGCAGCGCGACGCTAGCGCCTAGCCCCGCCGCCGCACCATTGAGGCGGCAAACGATAGGTTTTTCCAGCTCTAGCATGCCGAAGATGATGCGCTTTGCGTCGGGCACGATACCGCAAAACTTTGCCGGCTCATCGATCATCGCCTGGAACCAGTCCATGTCACCACCAGCGCAAAAGGCGCGCCCGGCGCCAGTTAGCACCACCACGTCGCTCTCGGCATCACCCTGTATCTCGGTGAAGACCCGCGCCAACTCACTGTGCAGGGCGTCGTCGACCGGGTTCAGGGGACCGTTACCATCGATGGTCACACGCAGCACGCGGCCGTCGCGGGCGAATTTAAGTGTCTTGTATCCGGAAAAGCTCATCATACACCTGCGTCGTCGCCAATTTCATCCCAGGTCGCCCGCATCCACTTGACGCAGGCAACACCTTGCTCGAAGAGCAGAGTATTGGCAGCCTTCGCCATAGTCGAGGTTTCGAATAAACTCGGTCGGGATCTGCCAGAGCCTGGCCCCAGGATCAGCGGCATGATAGCGCATCAGGGTGCAGATCATCATCTTCCACTGATCCAGTGCCGCTTTGTCCCAGGGCGCGTGATATTCACCCTCGCGCAACGCGGTCCGAAGGGGTACTGGATGCCACGGCCCGGACCACCGTCCTCGGCGCGCCCGCCGATGTTCTCTCGGTCGCTGGGAATGGCGCGGAGGAGGCGCAGGCAACTAGGTCATCTTGCAAGGCCTTGTGATCGGTCATGACACCTCAAAGGCATCCTTTCGCTTGCGTTCGGCCACCAGCGGCGGGCAGCGGCGATCGTCATAATATTCGACCTGACAGTCGAGATATTGCAGGCATTCGCTCATATTGATTTTGCCGCTGTCGGGGATGGCGGCAACGGGACAGGAACTGCTGCAGATCTGGCAGGGCGAGCCACATTCGGGCCGGCGCTTGAGCCAGTTAAAAACGTGCCAGCGCCCGGCCAGGGCCAGCAGCGCACCGAGCGGACAGAAAAAGCGGCAGAAAGCGCGCTCATAGACCAAGCCCACAGCGAGCAATCCCACGGCATAGGCCACATAGGGCCAGGTGCGTTGGAACTGGAGGCTGATAGCGGTTTTGAAAGGCTCCACCTCGGCCGCCGTATTGGCCGCTTCACGCGAAACCAGGGCGGTCGCCAATACTACGAACAACACCCCATATTTGACTCGCCAAAGGCGCGCCTGCAAGTGCTCTGGCAAAGCGAGTTGCGGTACGTGCAGAAATCGTGCGATGCGGTTGGACAGCTCCTGCAGGGCACCGAAAGGGCAGAGCCAGCCGCAGAAGACACCGCGCCCCCAAAGCACCAGCGTGACTAATACATAGACGCTCAGCAACACTAGTGGTGCATCCATCAACATGCCGCGCCAGTCGAGTCCGCCGAAGGCAACCTGTAGCCAACTCAGCACCGTTAGAATAGTAAGCTGAGCCCCGGCGAACCAGCCCAGTCCCACCAAAGTCACGCCGAGAACGCCAAGCCGCAGCAGCTGGTGGTGGCGCCGCGAGTGTGTCAGGCGGTGCTGGAGAAGCATCACCCCGGTCACGACCAGCAGCAGCACGACAACACCGGCAAGAACCCGATCCTTATCGAGCCAGGCGCGTTGCCAGGGTGCCAGGGTGCTTTCACGCCAAAGCCCAAAAGCAACGTAAGTGGGTGTCTTAAAACCGGCATCCTCCAGCGCCGCGTCATCACCCAGCACATGCTGCACCGGAATTCGATAGGGCAGGGCGACGATCGCATCGGGCATGGTCAATTCCAAGCTCCACGGCGCCAGTGGATCGAAGCCGCTGTCGGCAGTGATGTGGAACCGCCCAGCCTCATCGAAAGCCGGATGATCGGTCATTGCAAGGCGCCAGGCGCGATAGAATCTCTCGGGCCGCAAGACGAATGCCTTGCCTTCTTGGACCAGACGCAAACGCTCGAATAGTGGCACGAGCCAGGGGTTTTCCGGGATCCAGCCGATGGCGCCGACCGAGGCCACAAGGATCTGATTATCGTCCGGACCCGCGGCGTCGCGCATGGACCGGTAGGCGCGCTCGCCGAACAGGTTGCGGCCCACCGCAGGCGGCGTGGCCAGCGCAGCATAGAGCGTGGCAGAGCTGCCGCCGCCGGTGTCAACGTGGAGTTCTTGAACCGATGCGTTCCTGACCAGATCCGGCCAGGTCATGGGCTCAAAATCAAAACGATTGAGCGACAACCCGTCGCCGCCAACCTCGCGCAGACCCACAATCATACCCACACGCAGCGCTGAATCGAGCATGGCATTGGCCATGGCAATACCGCTGATCGTTGCGCCGGAAACCGAGTCTATCGAACTCGGCACGAAGCGGCGGGCCGTACGCACGTCGCTGCCGTGCAGCTCGCTGAGGAAGGCGCGAAAACCGGGCGGCTCGATGACGCCGCGTTGCAGCAGCGGCTCCTTTTGGGCCAGCACATGGTGACCGCGGATGATACCGCCGGCACCGAGTGCCACAACAATATCGAAGGGATTGCCGGCGTAGCCGGCCGGCCGGACGGTCTCCAGGGTAGAAAACAGATAGCCTGCCACCTCACCCTTTGCCAGAACAGTCGCCACGGGCGGGTCGCCAGCCACCATGCCTATGCCGTCGGCAGCGGGGAAGAGTTCGGCCACCAGTGCCGAAGTCAGGCGCTCCTGCAAAGGTGCCTCACCCTCGGCAAGCGCCGTCGTCGATGCCAGCGCAAAGACGAGAAGCGCGCCTACTCGGCAGCGATGGCGAGATCTTCGCGCTGCTTTCGCTGGGCGACCAACGGGGGGCAGCGATACTCGTCGTAATATTCGACCTGACAGTCCAGGCATTGCAGGCACTCGCTCATTTTGATGTTGCCGGTCTTGTCGATGGCGTCGATTGGACAGCTAACGGTACAGAGCTGACAGGGTGAGCCGCATTCGGGACGGCGCTTGAGCCAGGTGAAGACATGCAGACGGCCAGCCAGAACCAGCAACCCGCCGAGGGGGCAGAGGTAGCGGCAGAAGGCGCGCTCGATCACCAAACCCACAGCCAGTATCGCCAAGGCATAGGCCAGGAACGGCCAGGAACGTTGGAAATGCAGGCTTATCGCGGTCTTGAACGGTTCCACTTCTGCCGCCGTGTCGGCCGCTTGCAGCGAGATCGCCGCGGCTGCGAGGAGTCCCAGGGCGAAAACATATTTGACGCGCCAAAGCTGCGCATGCAGTCGCTCGGGCAATGTAATCTGGCGCAGGCCGATGGCGCGGGCGGCCTTGTTGGACAGTTCCTGCAAAGCGCCGAAGGGACAAAGCCAGCCGCAGAACACCCCGCGCCCCCATAGAACCAGCGTCAACAGCACAAATACGCTGAGCAGCAGCATCGGCGGATCCATCAGGACGGGGCTCAAATCGAGCCTCTCAAAGGCCATGCGCAGCCAAGTCAGCACCGTGATGACAGTGAGTTGGGTGCCCGTCATCCAGCCCAGCCAAACCAAGGCCGCCAGGAGAATGGTGGTTCGCAGCCAGCGATGCGCACGGCGTGAGCGCACCAGTCGATGCTGGAAGAGCATCACGCCTGTCACGATCAGCAACAGCGTCAGAATGCCGACGAGTATATCGTCCTTGTCGAGCCAGGCGCGTTGCCAGGGCCGCAAGGTGCTTTCCCGCCAGAGGCCGAAAGCAACATAGCGGGGAATCAGAAAGCCGGCATCCTCCAAGGCTGCCTTTGCGCCAACCACGTGGCGCAAGGGAATGCGATACGGCAGCGGGAAGTTGGCGCTTGCCGCGTCGTCGCCCTCGCCCCGAACGTCGAGTTCTAACGTCCAGGGCGCGGTGGCATCAAATCCGAGGGCTGCGGGCAGATGAAAGCGCGCGGCATAATCGAACTGAGGATGCCCCTCGATCTTGAGCCCGCGCGTGCGGTAAAAGTTCTCCGGCAACAGCGGTACCACGGTCTCGCCCTGACGCACGCGTATGCGGTCGAATATAGCAACCATGTAGGGGTTGCGCGGAATCCAGCGGTAGGGACCGACCGAGGCTACCAGCAGCTGATGATCGCCTGCCTGGCTCGTCTTCACCACCGAGCGAAAGATGCGCAACCCGAACAAATTTCGGCCGATCCCGGGTGCGGTGGCGAGCGCCACATAAAGCGTGAGAAATATCTCGTCATCGCCGCCCGGCGGCACAACCTCGCCCAGGATGGAGCGCACCTCACGGCGGCTCAAGGTGAGGCGGGTGATCGAGCCGTCTGCGATCAACTCTGCCCAGTTATGCGGCTCATAGGCAAAGCGGTCGAGTGAGAGGCCGGTGCCGCTATCGTCCAGGATCGCAGCACGGTAGCCGGCAAAGATGGCCGAATCCATGATTGCATTCGACATGGCGGCAGCACTGATGGTGGCGCCCGAAACACCGTCGGCACCGGTCGGCACCAAGCGATGGCGGGTACGAATGTCGATGCCGTGATTGCCCGTGAGAAAGCCGTTGAGTTCCTCGATGCTGACCATACCTTCGTCAATCAGCGGCTCATGTTCCTCCAGCACCAGATGGCCACGGATGATGCCATCAACGTCAAGCGCGACGATGATGTCGAAGGAGAGACCCGCATAACCAGCGGGATTGACCATTTCGTGGGTCGAGAACAGGTAGCCCAGCGTCTCGCCGCCACGAAAAACGGTCGCCAGGGGCGGCGTGCCCTCGACCGGGCCGAGAACGTCCGCCGTCGGAAACAATATCTCAACGACCTCGGGCACGAGCCGCGTCGCCAGAGGCTCGTTCATATCAGCAAACGCCGCCGGTAGCCAAAACAGAGAAAGCGAGACAAGGAGGGCAGAAAAGCGCATGGGCACGGGCGATCATCCGCCGGAGGAAAATGTCACCCTACTTCAGCTGCGAGGTGTCGCGAAAGCCCCAAACGCATGCGTCAGGACTTGACTCAACCGGGCGCCAGAACGACGTTCGTCCGACTTTGTCATTTCCCGACCGGGAGCGCGCGAATGCGCCTTACCATAGCGTTATCATCGCTTTGCCTCGCTCTTCTGCTGTCATTGCCGGCGGCGCACGCCGTGGACCGGGCGCCGTTCGCGCTGACCGACCACACCGGAAAGGCGGTGACAGACGAGGATTTTCTGGGCTCCTTCTTGCTGGTCTTCTTCGGCTACAGCCATTGTCCCGACGTCTGTCCGACCGATCTCGCAATAATGGCCGGTGCGCTGGACGCACTCGGTGACCGAGCCGCAGTGGTGCAACCCCTCTTCGTGACACTCGATCCCGAACGTGACACGCCCGAAGTGCTGGCGGCTTATCTGCCTGCCTTCCATTCCCGCTTCATCGGCTTGACCGGCACGTCCGAACAGATCGCCGCGATGTCAGAAAGCTACAGCGTGCGGCACAGGCGCTACTACCCGCCGCCGTTCGACGAGGACGGCGAGCCCCCCGAAGATGATGAGACCTATTTCGTCGATCACACTGCCGCCACTTATCTGGTTGGCCCCAATGGCGGTGCCTTGCGGCTGTTTCACCATGGTGCCACAGTCGCCGAAATGATCACAGTTATTGCCGAAGTGTTGCCTACGGCACGCTAATCCGTTTTAAGGAAGGTAGTTGCCGGCTGTAACTCAACCGATACAGATTTGCGTCCCCACCCCACGAAAGGCACTATTGCGATGACCCTAAAATACGCTGCCCGCTTGCCGTTATTGGCTCTGATGGCCATCTTTGTTAGCGCCTCCGCGGCCCAAGCCGTGGACTGCAACGCGATTCACCAAGTCAATATCACCTTTGAGTTCGTGCCCGGCGATATCTACCTCGCACCCGGCGACTGCGTCCGTTTTACCAATATCCATCATATCGAGCATTCCGCCATAGGCATGGAGCGCGAGTTCAATACCGGCGTTCTAATGCCCAACAACAGCGCAGTGCATCGCTTCAATGAGGAGATAGCGATCCCCTACGTCTGCGGCGTGCACCCGCTGATGGTCGGTGTCATCGTAGTCGAGGAGCCGGAGGACGATTCTGCGGTTCAGTAACCGAAACCATACAGCCGGGCAGCGTTGTCGCAGATCACCTTGTGGCGGGCGGCCTGCGACAGTTGGCCGAGTTCCCGTTGAATAAAATCCCGGGAATCTGGCCAGACACCGTCTGGGTGGGGGAAATCCGAGCCCCACATAATGTTGTCCTCGCCCAACTCGTCGAGCAATAGCACGCCGACCCTATCGGTCTGATAGGTAGCAAAGCATTGTCGCCGCCAATAGTTCGACGGTTTCATGGTCAGGGTAAGATCCTTGAACTGGTCCTCCCACTCAAGGTCCATATGATCGAGTACATAGGGAATCCAGCCGATACCGCTTTCAGCGATCACCACCTTGAGATTTGGATTGTCCTCGAGCACACCGCCGAAGACGAGCTCCATGAGCACCTTCGACATACCCATCTGGAAACCGGTGATAAACACGGCGAAGGCTTGGCGTGCCTGTAGCGGTGGCATGGCGGTGAAATCCGGCGGTTGACTGCCGATAGTGTGGAAATGCATGGGCAGATCCGATTCGCTGGCCGCCTTCCATAAGGGCACCCAATGGGGGTCGAACAGGGGGATCATGTCGAAAGTGAGCGCCACTTCCAACCCGCGCACACCACCGCGCTCAACTACGCGTGCGATCTCGGCCAGTGCCGCCGCCATATCATCGCCGGGAATTGTGGCAACGCCCGCATAGCGGTCAGGATGGCTGCGGCAGAACCCGGCCAGCCATTCGTTGTAGATGCGCATCATCTCACGTGCCGCCTCGGCGTCGCCGAGGCGCTGTGCAGCACCGAGAATACCGTAGAGTACCTCGCCCTGCACGCCATCGCGGTCCTGGTCCGCAAGGCGGAGATCGGGATCCGTCAGGCGCCGGATACCCTTGACCCCGTCATCATAAAGGCCGGTCTCAGCCATACGGTCGGAGCGATGGATCTGTCCTGGGACATATTTGCGCCCGGCCGAGCCCATGCCGTTCTGCAAGCCGAATTCAGCGCCGCCACGGCTCACCCATTTCGGGCCACCGAGCCCATCGGTAACGTAGGGCATGCGATCGCGCAGGGCAGCACTGGCATTGGCCGTGAACAGATCTGGCGGCAGCCAGATCAGGTCGATGTGGCAATCTGCCGATATCACCTCGTAGCGCATGGTCACCCTCCCTTCGGCGACCCGATAGACCCACGTCATAAAGCCCGCCCTTGACACCCGCAAGCGGGTCGGTGACATGTGAAGCTGATTACAACTAAACGCTTGAGGTGTGGCATAAACGAGGCGTTGTGGCAGCTAGGTGTTGAAGATGCGGCGCGACGCATCGCCACTGGCGAGCTGACATCGCGGGCATTGGTGGATTCGTGTTTGGCGCACATCGCCGAGCACGAGCCCAGGGTGCACGCTTGGCGCCATCTCGATGTGGAGGCGGCACTGGCGCAGGCAGAGGCCTGCGATGGGGCAGAGAGGCCGGCAGGCTCACTGCACGGGGTGCCTATCGGCATCAAGGATCTTATCGACACTGCTGACATGCCAACCGGCTACGGCTCACCGATCTATGACGGCAACAGGCCGAACGCGGACGCAACTTGTGTCGCGCGCCTACGCGCCGCGGGCGCGGTCATTCTCGGCAAGACCGTGACCACGGAGTTTGCTACTTTCAAGCCACCGGTGACGCGCAACCCGCACAATGTGGAGAGAACGCCGGGCGGCTCGTCATCGGGCTCCGCCGTTGCCGTCGCCTTGAGCATGGTCGGCGCCACGCTCGGCAGCCAGACCGCGGGCTCAGTGATCCGCCCGGCCGCATTCTGTGGCACGGTTGGCTTCAAGCCAAGCTTCGGTGCCATCAATTTGGACGGCGTTAAGCCCCTGTCGCGGGATCTCGATACGCTCGGCACGTTCGCGCGCAGCGTTGCCGATGCGGCCCTTGTGGCGCGGACCATCGCCGATGCACATGGGGCCCTCGGTCAAACGCCAACAGGCTTCCTGCCACCGCCCACGGTGGCGCTTTGTCGGACCCCTGACTGGGACAAAGTGGAGTCTTCGACCACAGCGCTGCTGGAGGAACTCGTGGCCCGCCTTAGCGCGGCTGGCGCACCGGCAGGCGAGGTGGTCATGGAAGGCGCATTCGCGGAGCTCGCGGAAGCGCAGAATATCATCATGAAGGCGCAGGCCGCCGTGATGCTCAGGCGCGAGCACAGCAGTGATCGCGACCAGCTGAGCCCGGGATTGGCGAAGATGCTTGACGAGGGTGCCAACATGCCCCTCGAAAGTCTTGATGCCGCGATGGGCATCTTCACCCGCTGTCACATCGAAGCGCACCATCTGTTCGGCGATTACGACTTGCTGCTGACACCTGCGGCGCCTGGCGAGGCACCCTCGCAGGACTCCACCGGTGATCCCATGTTCAACCGCGCCTGGACGGCCCTGCACGTGCCCTGCCTGACTTTGCCCGCTGGCAACGGCCCCACAGGAATGCCACTCGGCGTGCAGCTCGTCGCACGCGGCGGCGACGACGGCCGGCTGATCGCCTGGGCGCGCTGGATCGAGGAGATCCTGCGCGGGTGAGCAACGAACATGTGTTCGGCTTCGGCTCGCTGGTCGGCCTTGGGGCGCTTGCACAATTTCTCTCGCGGCCACCTTTCGCGGCGAGCGAAGCCTATCCCTGCCACCTGCATGACCATCGCAGGCTCTGGAACATCGCCCGCGACAACAGCCACGACCTACCTGGACGACCATATTTCGTGGACGACGATGGCGAGCGCCTCGACATCTTCGTTACTGCAGTGAACATCCGCCCGGCACAGGGCAGCACTGTCAATGGCGTGGTTTTTCCCGTGACCGGGGCGCAGCTCGCGCTATTGGACATCCGTGAGGCAAATTACGACCGCATCCGGGTCGATGGTGCCGTCGCGCCGGGACTGCCAGGGCGCATCTGGACCTATCGCGGCAAGGCGTTAGCGGAGGCATGGTTCGCACAAGGCGCGGCCACCGGCAAAGCCGTGGTCAATGCCCATTACCACACCATCGTCACCGACGCATTCGCCAGCCACGGCAAAGAATTTCTGACCGAGTATCATGCTACCACGGAAGCGCCCACTGTCCCCATCCGGCCTTTGCAGACAGCCTAGCCTTTCTCCGGCTTAGGCGGTAGCTGCAGTCGGATGTGCAACTCCTTGAGGTGCTTGTCGTCAACCTCACCCGGCGCGCCCATCAGCAGATCTTCGGCCTGGCCGTTCATGGGAAAGACGATGACCTCGCGGATATTGGGCTCGTCAGCCAGCAGCATAACGATGCGGTCGATGCCAGGCGCGATACCGCCATGGGGTGGGGCGCCGAAGCGGAAGGCGCGCAGCATCCCACCGAAGCGTGCTTCGACTTCCTCGGGCGGATAGCCAGCCATGCCGAAGGCCTTGATCATGACATCGGGGCGATGGTTGCGGATGGCGCCGGAGCTTAGCTCAACACCGTTACATACAATGTCATACTGCCAAGCGAGAATATCGAGCGGGTCCTCGTTCTCCAGCGCTTCCATGCCACCCTGGGGCATGGAGAACGGATTGTGGCTGAACTCGATCCTGCCGCTCGCCTCATCGCGCTCGAACATCGGAAAGTCGACGGTCCAGCAGAAACGAAAGACATCCTTCTCGACGAGGTCGAGCTGCTCGCCGAGCCGCATGCGCACGCGCCCGGCGAAGAGCGCCGCCTCATTCGGCTTCATGCAGACAAAGAAGACCGCATCGCCAGCACCGACGCCCGCCGTCTCGCAGATCGCCGCCTGGGCATTTTCGGGCACAAACTTGGCAATCGGGCCCTTGCCCTCGCCCTCCTCACCGAAGGTGATGTAACCGAGGCCCGGAGTACCTTCACCACGGGCCCAGTCGTTGAGCTTATCGAAGAAGCTGCGCGGACGCGCCGCGGCACGGGGCGCCGGAATGGCGCGCACTACAGCGCCCTTTTCGATGGCGCCCTGGAAGGCCTTGAAGGTCACACCCTCCATGGCGAAGGCGTCGGTCACGTCTGCGATGCGCAAGGGATTGCGCAGGTCAGGCTTGTCGGTGCCGTATTCCAACATTGCTTGTGCGAAAGAGATGCGTGGAAAGGGCAAGGGTGTCACCTCCCGGTCGGTGAACTGCTCGAAGACGCCGTGGAGAACCGGCTCGATGGCATTGAAGACGTCCTCTTGGGTGACGAAGGCCATCTCCATATCAAGCTGGTAGAACTCGCCAGGGCTGCGGTCGGCGCGAGCGTCCTCATCGCGAAAGCACGGTGCGATCTGGAAATAGCGGTCGAAGCCGGCGACCATGAGCAACTGCTTGAACTGCTGCGGCGCCTGGGGCAGTGCGTAAAACTTGCCCGGATGCAGACGGCTCGGCACCAGGAAGTCACGCGCGCCCTCGGGCGACGAGGAGGTCAGGATCGGCGTCTGGTATTCGCTGAAACCCGAGGCGATCATGCGCTTGCGGATGCTGGCAACGATAGCACCGCGCAAGGCAATATTTCGCTGCATCGCTTCACGGCGCAGGTCGAGGAAGCGGTAACGCAAGCGCATCTCCTCGGAAAACTCCTGCTCGCCCGCCACCTGCATGGGCAGCACCTCAGCGTGGGACTGGACCTCGAAGCTCTCGATGCGTACCTCGACCTCACCGGTAGCGAGCTTGGGGTTCACCGTTTCGGTGCTCCGCGCCAGCACCGAGCCACTGACCGTGATCACGCTTTCTGGGCGGGTCGCTTCGACGACCGGAAAGTGCTCGCTGCTCTGGTCAACCACGCATTGGGTGATGCCGTAATGGTCACGCAAATCGAGGAACAGCAGATTGCCGTGGTCGCGCTTGCTGTGCACCCAGCCGGAAACACGAACTTGGGTGCTGACGTCAACAAGTGTCAACTCGCCGCAGGTATGGGTACGATAGGCATGCATAGCCGGGCCGAAATCTGGGGAAAAACAAGTGTCGCCACGGGTAAGCGGCGGCGGGCGCGGATCATAGAGCACATGCGGCCAGAGGCAAATCGCGAAGGTTTGCCTCTACAAAAAGGTGGGCATGTTGTCGAAGCCTGTCAGCCACAGCGTGCAGGCAATGACGGACCTCCCCGACCGGACTGTGAGCGCCGTAGCTAGCACCGCAACCGGCAACAACACCCAGACTATCGCAACGAGGGTGGCCTCGGGCAATGCACCCTTCGTCAGGCGCTCCGGTACTCCGTATCGATGTCCGGCGCACCATCGCAGGCGGCGCGACCCGTCGCCACCATATGTACTAGGTGAGCGAGCACCGAGCGACCAGCAGCGCCGTGCAGGCGCGAATCGATATTGGCATAGAGGCGCGAGACCATATGGGGAATACGCGTCACACCCTCTTCCAGACAGGTTGCAATCTGGCGCTCGCGCTGCTGGCGGTGAGCGACGAGCTTGCCGACGAAAGACGAAGCATTTTCGACCGGCGCACCGTGGGTCGGGTAGTAGCGCTGCTCGGGCCGGGCGGCAACCTTGCGCAGCGAAGCGATATAGGCGGCCATATCACCGTCCGGCGGCGAGACCACCGTCGTCGACCAACCCATCACGTGGTCGCCTGAGAACAGCGCTTCCTCCTCATTCAAGGCGAAGCAAAGATGGTTGGAGGTGTGGCCCGGCGTGTACACCGCCTCCAGCGTCCAACCCTCGCCGGCAATGACCTGGCCGTCTACCACTCCGTTGTCGGGCACAAAATCTATGTCACCGCCAGCTTCAACCACGATGTTGCTGCCGGAACCATGCGGGCCGTACCCCCATGTGGCAGCACCCGTATGGACCTTCAGCGCGGCAGCCGCCGGCGAGTGGTCGATATGGGTGTGGGTGACGACGATATGGCTCACCACCTCGTCTGCCAACGCCGTCTTCAACGCCTCGACATGGCTCTCATCGGCCGGGCCAGGGTCGATCACCGCAACGCTGCCGCGCCCGACAATATACGTGCCTGTACCGTGGAAGGTGAAGGCGCTCGGGTTAGGCGCGACAACACGGCGAAGCAGCGGGCTGACCTCGGCAACGGCGCCATACTCGAAATCGAGTTCCTTGTTGAAACGCGGCGGCATCGATCAAACTCCCAGCTTCGTGGCAAGATCGATGAAGTTCACCGCCACGACATCCCAGTCGCCTTCCGCTTCAAAATCGATCATCTGATTGGACCCGTACTCCGTAGGTCGGCTCACGAAAGCCGTGCGCATACCGGTCTTCGCAGCAAACTCAAGATCATCATTATGCGCCGCCACCATCATCGCCTGTTCGGGCGCGAGGCCGAGCATGGCAACGGTGGTCTTATAGGAGTCGGGCACGGGCTTGTAGGCCCGCGCCACCTCAGCGCCGAGCACTGCGTCCCAAGGCAAGCCGGCACGCTTTGCCATATTCACCAGCAGCGCCACATTGCCGTTCGACAGCGTCGCCAACGTATAGTGTGTGCGCAGCCGCGTCAGACCGGCCACAGAATCGGGCCAGGGATCGAGTCGGTGCCACACCTTATTGAGATGGACTTTTTCGTCCTCACCAAGGTCTTCTATCCCGAATTTATCTATCAGACGGTCGAGGATGTTGCGATGCAACTCGTCGAGGATGACCCAGCCCTGGCCGCCGCTCCTAACTTCTTCCATGGCCGGCTGGTAGCCCGCCCGCCAGGCGTCAGCGAAAGCCACCCAGTCGATATCGATGCCCTTCTCCGCGCCGAGCGCGCGGCCTTCGCGGATAACGCTCGAGCGCCAATCGACGACAGTTCCAAACACATCGAAGCACAGGGCTTCCACTCCTTCGATGGTCATTGTGAATTCCTCGCATTCTGAATGGCCCGCCAGACCCTCTGAGGGGTGTAGGGCATATCGATATGGCGCACGCCGAGCGGTCTGAACGCATCCATCACAGCATTGGCAAGCGCTGGCGGACTACCGGCAGCCCCGGCCTCGCCACAGCCCTTGAAGCCGGCCGGATTCGACGGTGACGGGGTTTCCAGCGATAAGAAGTCGATGAGTGGCAGCTGGTCTGCCCGTGGCAGGCAATAATCGAGCAGAGAGCCAGAGAGAAACTGGCCGGTCTCATCGTAGACTACATGCTCGAATCCGGCTTGGCCAAGCCCCTGGACAACGCCGCCATGCACCTGGCCTGCCAGCATGAGCGGGTTCAGCGTGCGTCCGAAATCATGAGCGACGGTATAGGCGACGATCTCGAGCAGTCCCGTTTCCGGATCTACCTCGACCTCACAACAATGACAGCCGTTAGGATAGGTGTGATTTTCCGGCGTGAAACGACCGATGGTCATGAGTGTGACAGATCGTGCCGCGGCAACCTCGGCCACGCCCTCCCAGTCGAGTGCCCTGTCGGTACCGGCAATGACGAAGCGGCCGCCGGCAAACTCGAGATCGCTCGCCACCACCTCCAGCGCGTCCGCTGCGAGCGGCATGGCCAGGTTCACCATGTCGCGACTGGCAAAGGTCAGGCAGGCAGCCCCGAGCGGAATAGACCATGAGCCGCCCGTGCCCTTACCTTCCCTGACCTGGTCGGTATCGCCCTGGATGACGCGCACGCGCATCGGATCAATGCCGAGCATGTCGCCGGCGAACTGGGCGAAGGCCGTCTCGTGCCCCTGGCCGTTGGACTGGCTGCCGCTGAGCACCGTGGCACTACCATCCCTCTCAATGCGCAACTCCGTGCTTTCCGAAACGCCGTGGCCACAACGTTCAACATAGTTAGCGATGCCGAAGCCGCGCAGCAGCCCCCGCTCGGCTGATGCCGCGCAACGTGCCTCGTAGCCCGCCCAGTCGGCGCGCGCGAGACAGGCATCGAGGGTCTCTTCGTAGCGCCCGGCATCATAGTTGAGGCCGAGCGGGGTCGCGAAGGGCAGCTCGTCCGGTCGCAGGGTGTTGCGACGCCTGAGGTCGATGCGGTCGACGCCAAGGTCGAAAGCCGCAACGTCGACTAGGCGCTCAACCAGATGCAGGACCTCCGGCCGGCCGGCGCCGCGATAGACCTCTGTCGGCACGGTATTGGTAAAGGCACCGCGCACCCGGGCGCAAATGGCAGGGGTACGATAGACGCCGTTGAGCGCCGACATATTGACCACTGGCGGCATGGTGCCGCGCCCCGAGGCGTGAGCGCCGAGATCGGCCAACACGTCGACGCGCAGGGCAAGAAAGTCGAGATCCTCGCCGAGCGCGAGCTCGGCCCGCGTGACGCGGCCACGGCCCTGGAAGTCAGTAAGGAAGGCATCCTCCCGCTCGCCGACCCAGGAGATGGAACGGCCGAGCTCGCGCGCCGCCCACAGCAGCAACGGATATTCGGGGTAGAGCGAGTTCTTGACACCGAAGCCGCCGCCAACATCATTGATCAGCACGCGGAAGCGGTTTTCGGGCAGGGCGAACATCTGAGCCAGTTCGTCGCGTAGGGAATGCGGCATCTGCGACGGCATGGTGATCTCGAAGCGCCCGCTCGCGGCGTCGTAGCGCGCAAACGCGCCGCGCGTCTCCATGGCACCGATGACCACGCGATTATTGACTGCCTCGATGCTGACGCGATGGTGGGCACCGGCAAAGGCCGCCTCGACCCCAACGGCATCGCCCAACTCCCAGTCGAAGGCTAGATTACCGGGAATCTCCGGCCACAGCTGTGGCGCTCCCGCAGCCAAGGCGGCGGCAGGTGTGATCACCGCGGGCAGGGGCTCGATTTCGACAGTGACGGCTTCCGCCGCGTCGCGCGCCGCCGCGGCCGTCTCCGCGACCACCATGGCCAAGTTGTCGCCGACGAAACGAACCTTGTCGCTGGCCAGCACAGGCGCATCAGGCAGGCGCGTCTCAGCGCCGGGGCGGGACGGCGGGGTAAACGCGATCGTCATGGGCCCAAGCGCCTCCGCGACGTCGGCCGCTGTGACCACCGCGAGTACCCCTGGCATAGCAGCCGCTGCCGCCGCCTTGATGGCGCGAATATGCCCGTGGCCGTGCACCGAGCGGACAAACCAGGCATGCGCCTCACCAGTCTCATGACAGTCCGCGATAAAGCGACCGCGACCAGTCAGAAGCCGCGGATCCTCCTTGCGCCTGAGCGGTTGGCCAATGCCGAACTTCACCGTGGCGCCGGCCTGTTTCATGGGTTGCCGCGCGCCTCGATCGGCCAGATATCGACGAGGGTATCGCCGCGTACACAATGATAGGTATCGTAGAGGTTCACGGTGGGATCGCAATGCGGCACCAGGCAAGCCAGCTGGGCGCCAACCTCCAGGCGCTCGTTGGCCTCGCCATAGACCACCGCACCGTGCTCGTCGCCGAAGAACTTATAGCTCGCGCCGAGCGGTGTGCGCACGGCGAACTCGGGCTCGGGACCGTCGGTGGCAAAGCTCTTCAGGCCGGCGTCGATGATAGCGTGGCTGTCGTGCACATCGTTGACCACGCTGGCCTGCACAAAAAGCGATGGAGCAAAAGGCCGCGCCTCGTCCTCGCGCAAGGCCACAGCGTTGTATTGCACGTCGGTAAAAATGTAGGAGCCCGCCTGCAGCTCGTTGAACAAGCCGTGGCGATAGTCCATGTCGTAGCTCCCGGTGCCACCGCCCGTGACCAAGGGCACGGCGAAGCCTGCCGCCCTGAGCGCGTCTATTGTCTCACCGAGACGCATGTTCTCAGCCGCCACGGCCACAGTGCGCTCGACATAGTCCTTAATGTGCTGCAGGTGGCCGTAATAGGCCTGGACACCAGCAAATTTAAGCCCGGGCGCGCCTTCGATAGCTTGTGCGAGCACCACCACATCGGTCGCCGTGGCCGCACCTGTGCGGTGCGTACCGACGTCGAAATCTATCACCACGGCGAGCGGCCGATCAATGCCGGCGGCCGCGGTCGCCGCCGACAGCGCCGCAACGTGGGCGAGCGTATCGGTGGCGACCTTGAGAGTCTCTGTCGTGCCGTGCAGCACCATCAGCCGCGCCACCTTGGCCTCGCCCGTCGGCGGCGAGGTAATTAGCACTGGCACGCCGGCGGCTACCATCACCTCGGCTTCGCGGATCGTGGCACAGCAAACGCCGACAGCGCCCGCAGCAATCTGCGCCCTGGCAATGGATGTGCATTTATGGCTTTTGGCATGAGGCCGGAGCGCCTGACCGGTAGCGCGGCAATGGGTCGCCATCAACTCCAGATTGGATTCCATGGCATCAAGGTCGAGCACTAACGACGGCGTGCTGAGCCGCCAGCGGCTACCGGAAACTCCGAGCAAAGGGGTATTGGGCGACACCACAGGCCTCACTCTTGCGATCCGGGATAACAGAGCCTATGTGGTTAGCAGTCTGCGGACGGTGCTGCAAGGCGACCGCGGGACCGCGCAGCCGGCGCCAATGTTGATGGCGCGGTGGATAAACTGTGTAAAACTTGTAAATTCTGTGGATAACCACGAAATGTAGTGGATCACTGCCGGAATTTCGACTAAATCTGTGGCTCAAAGTAATCATAATAAGGGAACCGAGGAAGCATGGCTTGGACAGACCAGACGGTCGAGACGTTACGCACCATGTGGGTCGCAGGAGCCAGTGCACGCGAGATCGGCGAACGCATCGGAGCCACCCGTAACGCCGTCATCGGCAAGGCCAATCGTCTCGGCCTGGCCCATCGTGCCAAGACCACCAAGCTCAAGCCTGAAGCGAAGCCGCGGACGATGGGCACGCTCGACCTAAACGAGAAAATGTGCCGTTGGCCGATCGGTCACCCGGGTGACAACGACTTCCGTTTCTGCGGCGCCCAGCATATTCCCGGCCGGCCCTATTGCCTTGACCACTGCGCTCTCGCCTATCGCGGCAAGGTCGTCGCAGCGGCCTAACGTCTCAACGTCAGCCTTAAGCACCACAGCGGCAACCACTAGGGCGGAGAACAGGTTGGCGACGAGCGCCCCGGCGGTCTCGCCATTGGCTAAGACGCCTGCCTACTCGGCAATGCTGGGCACCACACCAACTCGACAGCATCACAACGGTCCCAGCTGACGCACGGCCAGCGCCATGATAGCCACGGCCGTCAGGACACACGGCGCACGTTCTTGCCGCCGCACCGAACGACCAGCACCTAGCACCGGTCGGCGGTGCCGCTTACTACCTCGCCATCTTCGGTGGCGAGGGGTTGATCCAACTCCTGCTCGGCGCCTATGGCTACATCATCCAGTTGGCGCCGCCGGTCTATGGCGCGCTCTATTGGCGTCGCGCCTCGCGCGAAGGCGCCATTGCCGGGCTACTCACCGGTGCAGCGATCAACGCTTTCCTTCAATTCGGCACCGATGCACGCCCTCTCGACATCAATCCCGGCATGCTCGCCTTCCTGGCCAATCTCGTTGTCTTCGTCGGCCTCAGCTTGATCCTCAAGCCGCGGGCCGAGCAAAGGGCACACGTCGCTGGTTTCGTCGAGGCATAATGCATGATGACACGTGTCACGAACCTGTCCGGGCATCGCCATCGGTCAGCCGCTCAGGACGGCATTGACACGTTAAGTCGGTGGCCGAAGCGGTCAGGGGCCGCTACGGTCTCTGGATGATCCAAATATCCTTCAAGCGACATCGGTTTTCGCCGGAGATTATCCAGCACGCGGTCTGGCTTTACGCTCGGTTCACCCTGTCGTTTCGTGATGTCGAGGACCTGCTGGCCGAACGTGGCATTGATGTATCTAACGAGACCGTAAGACGCTGGTTCCTGAAATTCGGCCGATTGGTCGCCGTCAATCTTCGCCGCGGCCGTCCGCGCGCCAGTGCGCGCTGGCACCTCGACGAGATGGTTATCAAGATCCGTGGCCGGAAACATTGGCTGTGGCGGGCGGTCGATGACGAGGGCGAGGTGCTTGACTTCCTAGTCCAGCCACGGCGCTGCGCTCGATCGGCCCAGAGACTGTTGCGAAAGCTGTTGAAGAAGCAGGGCTTTGCGCCGAAGCGGATCATCACGGACAAGCTCAAATCCTATGTCGTCGCCATCCGTAAAGAGCGGCTGTCCGTGGTCCATGATCAGGGATTGCGGGCAAACAATCGCGCTGAAAACTCGCACCAGCCGGTTCGACGACGCGAACGAAAACAGCAGCGGTTTAAGTCGCCGGGATCCGCCCAACGGTTCCTGTCGATCCACGCCGCCGTCTACAACGCCTTTTACGTCCAACGCCATCTTCTGCACCGCCGATTCTTTAAACAGTTTCGAGCCGAGACGTTCTCTGTCTGGAATCAAAGTTGGCTTGCGGTCTGATTTGGATCACGATCGAATTCTGGAGACCGTGGCAGTTAACGTGTCAATGCCCTAGCAGGTGCAAAGCGACGGATTGGTTTGGGTCGTTCTGCAGTATTTGTTGGTAGATATTTTCTGCCTGAGACAG
>JASLYQ010000009.1 GCA_030739735.1 Alphaproteobacteria bacterium
GACAATCCGGCGGCTTTAGATGGTCGAGGATGGACGTTGCTAGCGCAAAATAAACCCAACGAAGCCCTCTCCACTTTCAATGCTGCATTGGAAATCTCCCCGACCTTCGCCAACAGCCGCGCCGGCGTAACCGCAGCGCAACGCGTTCTGATGGTTGACTACAGCCGCGGCTGGGCTTTGGTCAACGCCGGTAATTTCGAAGCCGCCGCCGAAGCGTTCAATTTGGCGCGCCAACAGGCGCCCGAGGACCTGATGTGGTTGGTGGAGGACGGGTTTGCCTGGATCGATTTTTACAAGGGCGATCTGGAAACAGCGAAGGAGCAATTCACGTCGATCGTAAGCAAAACGCAAGACGCCTACCTCTCATACAAAGGGTTAGGTTTCATTGCGCTGCGCAATAGCGATTTCGATACGGCGGTTAAGCAGCTGGGAACTTCCTTCTCCAGCAATGCGTTTCAACCGCTGATGGACTACACTTCTGCCGCCAGTACACTGCTCGAAGCTGGGCAACACGACAATGCAAAACTCATCTTAGAATTGGCGGAAAAGATCTATCCCCTATCGGCAGACGTGCAGTTCATGCTTGCCAAAGCCTATGACGGTTTGAAGGACAAACCTACTGCGGCGACAAAACTAGCGATTGCTACCCGTTTGGCGCCGGCCTACATCCATCCGGTTTTCGATCAGATTGCCGACCTACCGCAGGATGAACTCAAGCAGGCGCGTATCGAGATGGGCTGGGGTCTCTACTACGTGGGCAATACCGAAGCTGCCTTGGCGCGTTTCGACGAATTTTTCAGCATGGGCAGCGACAACCCAGACGCCAACCTATCCGCTCGCCTGGGGCGTGCTTGGACCAACTTGGCGGCAAATTCGCTGGAACAAGCGGCAGCGGATTTCGAGCAAGCGGGAAGCATTCGCGAGAACGCAGCTACCTATACCGGCTTGGGATGGGTCTCGCTCAATTCCAATGATGTCGATGGAGCCCGGCAACAATTCACCAAAGCACTTGAGGTGATACCTGGATATGCGCCGGCCTTAAATGGTTTGTACACGATTCCCTATCGTTTGACGGCTATCGTCCAGGATGGCTGGAACGCTTACTACACGGCACGTTACAACACCGCACTGAAGGCGTTTGAGGAGAAGCGCCTGGATGCAGAGGCAGAGAAGAACCCAGCAGCCGAGGACGGCCGCGGGTGGACCCTGCTCGCTATGGGCCAGCCAACCGAGGCAGCTGCCGCGTTTGAGGCCGCACTAGAGATTGATTCCACCTTCCCATTTTCCCGCAGCGGTCTGATCGCGGCACAACGGGCCTCCATGACCCGCTACAACCAAGCGTGGGCGGCCCTCAATGTGGGGAATATGGAGGCAGCCGAGAAGGGGTTCGAAGAGGCGAGAGCGGAAACCTTCGATGAGTTCTTGTGGCTGATTGATGACGGTTTGGCGTGGACGGCCTATTATCAAGAAGAATACGGCAAGGCGGCGTTGGCGTTTAGCGCGGTTATAGAGGACCATCCGGAAGCCTATATCTCGAGAAAGGGATTGGGCTACGTGGCACTCCAGACGGGAGATATTGATATGGCCATGCAAGAAGTGATGGCCTCGGTCGGTCAAAACCCGTTCCAAGCGATCGGTGTGTATACCTTCCCGGCCACGCGCCTCATCGAAAAGAGAGAATTCAACCGGGCAAAAGATCTTTTGGAAGTGGGAGAGCGGACTTATCCGGCATCGTCCGACCTCAAGTTCCTCTTAGCCAAAGTCTTCAAGGGTCTGAATGACGACACGCGCGCCATTGAAAAAGCGCAGCAGGCGGTTCGATTGGCTCCCGCCTACATCCATCCCGTATTTGACGAGCTCGAATTGCCCATGCAGGAAACTCAGCAGGCCTTACTCGATATGGCCTGGGGTTTGTACTACGCGGGCAATTCCCAAGCAGCACAAGTCCGTTTGGATCAGTATGCGAATGCCGGTGGCGCAAGCCTATCTGCATCCCTCGCCAAGGGATGGATCCAGCTGGGGCTGAAAGACCCCGAAGAGGCCGAGAGAACTTTCAAGGCCATTCTGGACGAGGGGACTGTAACCGATGGTTATGCCGGGCTTGGTTGGGCGTTGCTAAACCAACAGCGCACTAAAGAGGCTCAGAAGGCCTTTGATCGCGCACTGGAACTTGCTCCCTACCACGGGTCCGCACTAAGTGGCGTAGGCAGTATTCAGTTTGCCAAGACCCAAGCCGTGAAAGAGGCCTGGGAACACTACTATAAAGGCGAATATGAGGAAGCGCTGGCGGCTTTCGACGCTAAGCGAGATGCGGTCAAGTCGGAGGATAACCCGGCGGCGGAAGATGGTCGCGGGTGGAGCCTGCTGGCCCTACAGCGTCCTCAAGATGCGGTACAAGCCTTCAAAGCAGCCCTCGAAATTGACGACGCCTTCCCTTATTCGAAGAGCGGTCTCGTAGCCGCGGAACGGGCCTCCGCGCAGCTTTATAATCAAGCCTGGGCGTTCCTCAATGCCGGCCAATTTGAACAAGCCGAAAAGCGTTTCAACGAGGCACGCGAAGAACTACCTAAAAATGTTGCGTGGCTGATCGATGACGGGCTGGCATGGTCGGCGTTCTACCAGGACAAAATCGATGTCGCCGAAGCGTCCTTTAAGAAGATCGTCGATGCCGAACCCAATGCCTACCTATCCAGAACTGGCCTCGGGCTCGTCGCCATCGAAAAACGCTCCTACGACGAAGCGATGAAACACTTGAAGGCGTCGTTTGAGCAAGCGCCACTGCAAGCAATTTCTTCGTACACCGTGGCCAGCCTAAAACTACTTGAGAATGAACAAGCCCAACAAGCAAAAGAAATATTGGAACTTGGTGAGCGGATCTATCCCTACTCAGTGGACGTTCAGTTCCTCTTGGCCAAGGCCTTTAAGGCGCTTGGCAATGAGGATGCCGCCTTAACCAAAGCGCAGGCCGCCGCCAATCTGGCGCCTGCCTATGTTGATCCGGTGTTTGACGAATTGGAACTGGCCGCCGGGAACTCGAAGGGTATCTACTATAGCCTAGCCTGGGGACAGTACTTCTCTGGCAACAACGAAGCAGCGATAAAGCGTTTCGACCAATACATCACATTGGACGGTGAAGAGATCAACGCTCAGCGTGGCCGTGGTTTTGCCTTGTTCCGCTTGGGCCAGTATGACGACGCCATCGAGGCGTTGGAAAAAGTGACTGCCAAGGAACCGGATGAACTTCAGCCGATTTCGGAAGTTCTGCCCATTCCCGGGACCGACACTTCATGGACGGTGATTTACAATGCGACGACAACGTTAGCCTGGAGCTACTACCGCACCGAACGGCCAGAACGGGCGCAGAAAGAGTTTGAAAAAATGCTCGCGGTCTACCCCAACTGGATCGACGCATTGACCGGGCTGGGTTATGCCCGGTTGGAGCAGAAAAATAAACAAGGCGCGGAGGAGGCCTTCAAGGAGGCCTTAAAGCTGTTGCCATACTATCCCGATGCTCTTCAGGGACTCGGCATGGTAGAAGGCGAGAAAGGCTAACGGGAGGAAATGGAGAACGAACTCTGGCGGTTGAAGGATCGGGTTCGTCTGGAAGGAGACGAATCAGAGACCGGCGGCGTGCTTTACGACACCTACACGGCAACCATGTATTCGTGCAATCACACGGCATGGTCCGTGCTCCAAAGGTTGGCGGCGCCAGCCGATTTGGAGGAACTTAGCACCGACGTGGTCAAGCAATTCGACGTGGCGCAGGAGAAAGCGCAGGATGACGTTCTCCTGCTTATGCGTCAGCTGCAGTCGATGGATTTGCTAGATTTTGGTTAAAGCCATCCGTGTCGCGGTAACCGGGTTTGGGGGTTTGAATAACCCCGAACCCGGCACCCCCGTGGCCAGATCCTTACGTCAGGGATGGCCCGGAAAACTCCACATACATGCCATGGGATACGACACCTGGATGACCGGCGGTTGGATGCCCGGGGTCGTCGATGAACTGCACCTTCTCTGCCCCTTGGCCGAGGGTGATGAAGCGGTTCTTCAACGCTTGATGGGCATTCACAAGAAAAGTCGCTTTGATGTCCTTATTCCGTGTCTGGATTTGGAGGTGCCCGTCTTCGCCAGACTGTCTGGCCGCTTGGCGAAGGCGGGTATCAAAACCCTCCTACCCGAACAAGAGGCCATCGCCAAAGTCAACAAGGCAGCGTTGTCCATATTTTGCAGCCGAAACGACATTCCCTCTCCCAAGACAATCTATGTACCCGAAGTGGCAAATGTGCCGTTTTACGCCGATCAGCTGGGCTATCCGCTCATGGTGAAAGGTTTCGTTGCCGGGGCAACAAAGGTTGCCCGCAGGGACGAGGCACACGATGCGGCCATTAAATTCAATGCAAAATGGGGCGGAGGGGTAATCCTACAGGAAGCCTTGGAAGGCGAGGAATACGTCGTTGCGATGGTGGCGAGACGGGATGGCAGCTGTTTGGGGTCCACTCCCGTCCGCAAAATCGGAATTAACGAGCATGGTAAGGCCGTCGTTGGTGCCGTTGTCGATGATCCGACTTTGGATCGTGAGAGCCAGCGGATCCTTTCGCAGTTGGGATGGCGTGGTCCTCTAGAGCTTGAGTTTCTTCGTCCCAACAACAGCATTCGGTTCAACCTGATCGAGATCAATTGCCGCTTCCCATCTTGGATTTTGCTGTCCCATTTCGCGCAAAGCAACCTGCCGGTTGCATACTTGAAAGAGATCATTTCACCGGGCAAACGTCGTCCCCCAAAACCCAGATGCGGCACCGTTTTTGTGCGTGACGTGCAGGACAATACGGTGAGGGTAGACGAGTTCGAGAGGCTCAATCGTTTTTTGAGCATGCCTGTAAACGGCAACTTCGATGGCAACGGAAGTTTGAAGCCCTCTGAAACAAAAAAATACAATGGGGGGCAGGATAAACTATGTGTAGCGGTCACCGGTCCCAGCGCCTTTGAGGTCGTGTTACCGGGACTCGGCGTCGCGAAATCGCTTCTCTCGGTTCCAGAAGTTTCGGAGATTGTTGCTCTCGGGAGGGACCCTTACGATACGGGCATGTATCGGCGGGGGCTATTCGACCGTGCGGAACGCCTGCCACAATGGGATAACAGCGACGAGTTATTGGATTGGTTCAAAAATTTACAACGGCGTAATCCTATTGATGTCGTTATTCCCTGCATCGACTTTGAAGTTATGGGTTGTGTGGAAATTGCTTCGGAATTAGCTGAAATTGGCATCAAAACCCTACTGCCCAGCGCCAGCGCGATGAAGAAACGCTCCAAGGAAAAGTTACCGGAGATCGTTCGAAAGTTAAACCTAGCGGGCCTAGAGGTTCCTAAAAGCCAAGTTCTGCGCACCGAAATTGCGGTGAAACGCGCAACTAAAACTCTTGGACTGCCCTTCGCCCTTAAATGTGAAATAGCAGCGACCGAAATCATCTATTCCGAAGATCAGGCCGTTCAAGTGTGGCGCAAATGGCGGGACCGCGGAGAGGACATACCGATTGCTCAGCAATTCATAGCCGGAGACGAATTTGCCGGGGCAGGAGTTTGTTCTCGTCACCATCACTTTAATTGCACCGTCTCAATAAAAAAATTGAAACGATGCGATCGTGGCAATACGTGGGGCGCGACGACAGCCGATCTTTCTGATCTTATGGTGGACCTAGGCCGGTTGCTAAAAAAGATCAAATGGGTCGGACCATTTGAAGTGGAGTATATTCGAGATATCACTCGCGAGAAGTTCTATCTTCTTGAAATAAATCCACGCTTTCCGGCCTGGATAAATTTCACCGCGGAAATGGGAACAAACCTCCCACGAGATGTCATCCGCCTGATGTGCAATGAGACAGCCCAGGAAAAAACACTAGAATCCGATCTGATTTTTACGCGAAGTTGTGAGGAAATTTCAGTAACGACCTTGTCATTAGCCAACTTTGCGACAAAGGGATATATCGAACATGTCTGAGAGGCTGCCTTATGTATCGCCTAGTATCGAGCGGTTGGAGAGGCTCTCCATTTCATCTATGGGCAAGCATGAAATGTTTGCCATTACTCCGGCCTCCAGCTTCGACGAACCCTACGAAGTGTCGTCCTTGTTAGAGCAATTCGGATCACCTCTGTTTATTGTTTCGGAACAAACGCTTCGCGCTCAGTACCAATCTTTTCTGAATACCTTTACCGCAAAGGGGATCGAAACACGGGTCGCCTACTCCTACAAAACAAATTACTTGCCGGGCGTTATTTCCGTTTTCTTGGACGAGGGGGCTCTGTCCGAGGTTGTGTCGGGAACGGAATACAAACTTGCCCGCGCTTTGGGGGTCCTAGGAAAAGATATTATTTTCAACGGCCCGTTCAAGACGCCGGAGGAGTTGGAGCGAGCCGTCAAAGATGGGGCGTTAATTCACATCGATAACTTCAATGAGCTAGAGGCGCTGACCGCCGTCGTCGATAAATTGGAGCAGTCGGCGCGCCTTGGTATCCGCGTACACTTCGAATATGGCCATAACCCGTGGACAAAATTCGGGTTCAGTGCCGACAACGGCGTGGCCATCAAGGTTCTTGAGAAGATCGCCAAACATGATCGTTTAGAGCTGGTTTCCCTACACAATCACAGCGGCACCTTCCAAGTGGATCCGCAGGTGTATGCGCAGGCGGCCATGGTCCTTCTCAGATTGGTCAAGGAGGCCCGCAAACTGGGAATGAAGCCCGAGATGCTGGACTTCGGCGGCGGCTATCCGTCGCGCAATCAGCTCAAACCCGAGTTCGACGTACCGGGAGGATCGAATTTTCAACAAGATATGCTGTCCCTGTACGCGGAAGCAATCCTTCACCGTGTCGCGCGTCAAAAGAACTTGTTTGATAAGTCTCCTATTGTTGTGTTGGAACCCGGCCGTACCGTGGTGGACACTGCGGTACGATTGGCTTGCACAGTGGTTTCAACCAAGAAAAATCCAGACCACGGTGATGCCATCGTAGTGGACGCCGGGGTTAATATCCTTCCGACCGCATATTGGTATGATCACGAGATCGAACGTGCCAAGGGTACGGAGAAAAAAGAAGTCAAGACTTTGCGTCCAGTTAGCGTGTTCGGACCACTCTGTATGCAGATCGATGTGGTGCGGGAGCGCGCCTTATTGCCACCCCTATCGGTGGGCGATCCTTTGCTTATTTCCAATGTGGGCGCTTACTGCCAGACCCAGTCCATGCAGTTCATCCATACTCGGCCCGCCACCATATTACTGGGGCCAGACGGTCCCGAAGTGATCCGGCAGAGAGAAACCTGGCGAGATTTTTTCTGCAATGACAGCATCCCTGCACGGCTTCGCCCTCCCAACGCCGATTTTTAGTACGGGCCCAACAGCGATCGCGCGAGCCATCGCGCAGGTCTCCTTTGGAGATCGATGGTGGATGGGTATTGTCCTATTCCTGAGCACCGTGGCGATCGCGCCTTGGAGTGCCGCTGGACTAGCGGTGGGCGCCGCAATTGGTGTCGTCGCCGGTTTTGGCCGGGGGGCGGTGCCCAGAAGAGAGTGGGAAGCGGGGTTGACCGGTGTCAATCCTGCCATCGTAGGAATTGCCTGGGGTGGGGTCTTGGCGCGGGGGGAGGCGACCGCCTGGTTGTTGCCATTCGCTTTACTAGTTTGCGTGGGTTTGGACAGCTTTCTACGACCGAAATTTCGGGAGTGGAATTTTCCTCTTCTCGGTGCGTCAGCGGTGGTGACTATTTGGGGCAGTATCTTTGTCTTTCAAAGTTTCGGTATTTCCTTTTGGGCGCACCCCGGCGTGGTACCGTTCGGCCCGTGGGGGGTCGCTGTGTGTGTCGCGGGTGTCGCGATCATCCTGGCTTCCGTTTGCTTTTCGGCTGCCGTGGTGACTGCTGCCTTGACAGCAATTGCAGTCGTCGGAAGCGGTATCTTTTTTTATGCTGGCTGGGTGGGGCCCAGTGCCTATTGGGCCTTTACAGTGGCGCCGGCGGTTTTTGCTGTTCATGGCATTTTTCTCGCTGGGTCGCGTCTGGGCGCCGTGATTGGTACCGCCGCCGCATTGATCGCCAGTGCAGCATGGGCGCTGTGGATTTATTCTCCTCTCGACGCGTATCTTGCGCCCGTTCTAGCGCCTTGTTTTTTAGGCATATGGCTGACGCTGTTTTGGACGCGCAAGCGCTTCGGCCTTGAGATAGCAGATCCAATGCTATGGGACGTGGCACGTAAGATACGCCGAGCCAAGACGAGAGGTAGGAAAACAGTCGTCCTCGCAGGTGCCGGAATGGGCGTCGCTTCGGGCATACCCGACTATATTAACGGCCACTGGCTCAATCCCAATATTCCGGTGGAAGAATATGCGTTTGGACGCTTTCTGGTCTCCTCGCAAGCTCGTCGAAACTACTGGGATGCCTGCGAATGGTTTCGAGAAACAGTGGACGCTGCGCGACCCAATTCTGGCCATCTCGCTTTAACTGCCCTCGAAAAAAAGGGGTGGCTGGACAGCGTAGTCACGCAAAACGTCGACCGGCTTCAGCAGCAGGCCGGGTCAAAAGCCGTTGTCGATTTGCATGGCCGCATCGATATCGTAGGCTGCCTGCAATGTGGTTGGACTGGCCCGTGGCCAGATCCTGAGACTTGGCGTTCGGAGAGTGTTCACTGCCCGGAGTGTGGAGGCCTGGTGAAACCACGAGTCATCGCCATGGGAGAGGACATCACTCCAGCAACGTGGCGAGCGGCCGAAACGGCGATAATGGATTGTGGTGTTGTTCTAGTAGTTGGCAGTCAAATGGCAATTTCTTCTGCCGTATCGCTGCTTGCACTGGCACGAAAGAACCATGCAGATGTCGTGGTGATTTCGATAGGTGTCATGCGGCAACCTACTCTACCTGAGGACATAACCATCGCAAAAAAAGCCGAGGATGTTCTTCCTGCATTGGCGATTCTATTGGATTGTAAAGCTGCCTGACACCATTCAGCCAAGGCGGCTAGCCGCCTGATCCCAGCGCCACACAGTACTTCGGAAATTGGTACGTATTAGTACTGACACCGCCTACCCTATTTACCCCGGAGGCATTAGATCCAGTGTTCGCTGGTCTGGTTGACCTTCGTAGAACTGATCGAGAGCTGAACTAAAGGAGACGGTTCCATCGGAGTCACGCACTGCCTTACGGAACAAAGTAAGGCATGATCTAAACTTATAGTCGTCTGGAGAACCTAGAATCTCCAATGCCGACTTTTCCTTATGGGACATCATGATTTCCACACAATTGATCAAACGTTTCCCAAGAAGGGGATCTGACAAATATCGTATGGCCTGATCTCGGTCCCTAATGGCATAGTGCTGAGCTGTAGAACTCCGGCCCAGGCCTACTAACTGAGGAAAAACAAACCACATCCAGTGGGTTCTTTTGCACCCCTCTGTCAGCTCCTTTACGACCGACGGAAAGATCGGCGCTTGGGCATCAACGAAACGGATTAAGTCCGGGTCGGTCATGTCGATTCAACTGTCACAGCATACGGACCGTGGGAATAGGGTTCCGGCGTCGGAATAAGGTATCGGGGCTTGAGCTAGAGAATCCGCGTACCTCGCAAAAACGGGAAACCGCTTACGGAACATCCACGCATTTTGCGGACATTCTGTGGATATACATCGGTGATCAGGAAGCTCAGCGCCGCCTAACCCATTGGAACAATTGGCGCACCCGACAGGATTCGAACCTGTGACCTCTGCCTTCGGAGGGCAGCGCTCTATCCAGCTGAGCTACGGGTGCTGCGCGCCTTCGTCATAGCGCGTAAGCGCTTTATGAACAAGACGCGGGGCTCGGTGGCATGGCAGGATGGCGTCATGATCAAGGAAATAACCTTAAGCAGTATCCGCACCAACGTGCTTGAGATCGCCTATGAGAAAAGCGGGCCAGCGGGGGGTGAGCCGGTTGTTCTCATGCATGGGTTTCCCCAGGACCCGCGCTGCTACGACGGTGTCGTTGCTCGCCTGGGGGCGGCGGGATATCGCTGTTTCGTGCCGTATCTGCGGGGCTACGGGCCGACACGCTTTCTCTCGCCCGAAACGCTGCGTTCCGGCCAGCAAGGCGCATTGGCACACGATCTCTTGCAGTTTCTCGATGCCCTTAAGGTGCCCCAGGCCGTCCTCGGCGGGTTCGACTGGGGTGGCCGTGCCGCCTGCATCGTCGCCGCGTTGTGGCCCGAGCGTGTAAGCGGGTTGGTCAGCTGCGCCGGCTACAACATCCAGAATATCGCCGGCAGCATCGAGCCGTGGCAGCCTATTGACGAGCGGCGTTTCTGGTACCAATGGTATTTTCACACTGAGCGTGGCCGGGCCGGCTTAGCCGAGCACCGGGCCGACTTTTGCGAGTTATTGTGGAAACACTGGTCACCGAACTGGGACTTCGACGATGCGACCTACGGCGAAACCGCCAAGTCCTTCGATAATCCAGACTTCGTCGCCGTAGTCATCCACTCCTATCGCCACCGCTATGCCAATGCGGCGGGCGACCCAGCTTATGACGAAATTGAAGCACAGCTTTCCACACAGCCACCGATTGCCGTACCAACAATCAACCTACATGGCGCAGATGACCAGGTGATTCCGGCCTGGGTGACGAAAGGCCATTCCCGCTACTTCAGCGGCGCCTACGAGCGCCGGGTGCTCGACGGCATCGGCCACAACGTGCCGCAGGAGACCCCTGCGGCCTTCGCTGACGCGATCTTAGAGCTCTGTCCGTAAGGCACGGCGCAGTGCCTCTATCTCTGGCTCTGCCATGCGGGCGGTACGAATGGCATCCTCTGGCGTCATGAAGCCCAGCGTCAGAGACTCGTGGTCTGGTATACATGGACTTCCTTCGCTCGCGATCTGATAGTAGAGCGGCGTATAGGGCGACAGCGTCCACGGACTGAATAGAGTTCCCGGCACGTGCAACAAGCCGATCAGCGCGATTTCTAGTCCGCCCTCCTCTTGAAACTCACGGCATAATGCGGCTTCTGGTGTCTCACCAGGTTCAACTCCGCCACCGGGAAACTTGAGGACATCGCGCCCGGCGACATGCTCGGTGCTCATTAGCACCGCACCGGCGCGCAGCAGCACGCCATAGACGCGAAGATTCTGGGGGCCTGCCTCCACAGCGGTGATCACTGCTTGGGATAGCCAACCTTGACAAGGTCTTCGGCGATCTCGTCAAAGATCACCGGATCGTCGACCGTCGCCGGCATGTGCCACTCGGTACCATCGGCAATCTTTTTCATGGTGCCGCGGAGGATTTTGCCAGAGCGCGTCTTGGGCAGGCGCTGGACGACGAAGGCAGTCTTGAACGCGGCCACGGGTCCGATGCTGTCGCGCACCATCTGCACCACCTCGGCGACGATCTCCTCGTGTGGTCGGTTGACGCCCGCCTGCAGCACCAGCATGCCGACGGGCAGCTCGCCTTTGAGCTGGTCCTCAACGCCGATCACAGCGCATTCGGCGACATCGCCGTGATGCGCCAGCACCTCCTCCATGCCGCCTGTCGACAGACGGTGGCCAGCAACGTTAATGATATCGTCGGTGCGCGCCATGACGAAGACGTAGCCGTCTTTGTCGATGTAGCCGGCATCGCCGCTCTCGTAGTAGCCGGAAAAGGTGGAGAGATAGGCCTCGACGAAATGCTCGTCCTGGTGCCATAGCGTCGGTAGGCAGCTCGGCGGCATGGGCAGCTTTATGACAATGGCGCCAATGTCCCCTTGCGGCACCTCGTTGCCAGCGTCGTCGAGCACGCGCAGGTCGTAGCCCGGCACCGGCACGGTCGCCGAGCCGGGTTTAATCGGCATCAGTTCCAGGCCAGCCGGGTTAGCGCAGATGGGCCAACCTGTCTCGGTCTGCCACCAGTGGTCGATCACCGGCACACCTAGCTTCTCCTGGGCCCATTCAAGGGTGTCCGGGTCGAGCCGCTCGCCGGCCAGATAGAGCCCCTTGAAGGCGTTCATGTCGTATTGCGCCAGCAGCTTCGCTTGTGGGTCCTCACGACGGATGGCGCGAAAGGCCGTCGGCGCGGTGAACATCACCTTCACCTTGTGCTCGGCGATGACGCGCCAGAAGGCGCCGGCGTCTGGGGTGCCGACAGGCTTGCCTTCGTAGAGAACCGTGGTGCAGCCATAGAGCAAGGGCGCGTAAACGATATAGGAATGGCCAACCACCCAGCCGACATCGCTCGCCGCCCAGTACACCTCGCCGGGCTGCATGTCGTAGATCGCCGACATGGAATAGGTCAGCGAGACCGCATGCCCGCCATTGTCGCGCACCACGCCCTTCGGGATCCCGGTGGTGCCGGAGGTGTAGAGAATGTAGAGGGGATCGGTGGCAGCGACCGGCACGCAATCGTGGGGCTCTACCCCATCTAAGGCCTGGTCCCAGGTCACGTCGCGGCCCGCGACCAACTCGGCCACCAGCTGCGGCCGCTCGAAGATGATGCAGGTGGTCGGCTTATGCGCGGCGAGATCTATCGCTTCGTCGAGCAGCGGCTTGTAGGGAACCACGCGCCCGGGCTCGATGCCGCAGCTTCCGGCCACCATCAGCTTGGGCTTGGCGTCATCGATGCGGGTGGCCAGCTCGCGCGGTGCGAAGCCGCCGAAGACCACCGAATGCACTGCGCCGAGCCGCGCACAGGCGAGCATGGCGATGACCGTCTCCGGAATCATCGGCATGTAGACCAGCACGCGGTCGCCTTTTTCCACGCCCTGCGCCGCCAGCGCGCCGGCAAAGGCGGCAACCCGATCACGCAACTCGTTGTAACTATATGTTCGCTTGGTGCCGGTAACCGGGCTGTCGTAGATCAATGCCGCCTGCTCGCCGCGGCCGGCCTCGACATGCTTGTCGAGCGCATTGTAGCAGGTGTTGAGCTCACCGCCCACGAACCAGCGCACGAAGGGCGGACGCGACTGATCACAGACCGTATCCCAGCGCTTGGTCCAGACGACGGCGTCGGCCTTCTCTGCCCAAAACCCATCGGGATCGCTCAGAGCCCACTCATATTCCGCCTTGTACCGCCCGCTCATCGCAGGGCCCTCCCGCTGGTTCTCCACATGCGCGCATATTGGTCGCCGCAGGGGCAAGGGACAAGGCTCGTGCACATCAAACGTGAAAACGGACCGTCTTCTCGCCGGTGGGCGTGATAGGCTTGTCGCCGTGATACGCAAGACCGCATTGTTAGCTGTGACCTGTCTGACGCTCGCGGCATCCGCCGCCCAGGCGCAGAACACACGTTATGAGCCGTGGGGAGAGACTGTTCAGGGCAGCAGCACCCAGGACATGGTCAATCAGCTGCGCGACTTGATCCGCGCGGCCGAGCAGACACGTGCCGCGGACCCGCACTTTCTCGGCGATCTCAAAGCGCTTGCCGACGAATATGAGGGCTTGGCGCAGACCCAAGCACCCGCGCCAGTGGCAGTGCCCATGGCACGACGTGTGCTACAAGACGACTTTCGCGATGGCAATTTCGACCGCGGCACAGTTTGGCACATCACCCGTGGGCGCTGGTGGATCGACAACAACGTCGGCCTGCGCTCCTACGTCTCGGACCAGCGCTATGGGCCCCAGGCCAGTACACAGCCGGAGCCGGCACCAGCGCCGAACCGCCCGCGCGACGACCTAGCCGAAGCGATCATCAGCAATATCCTCAACGAAATGCTACGACCCGAGAACGGCGGCAGCGCACAGCCACAGCCACAACCCCAGCCCGCGCCGCAGCCACAGCAGGCCGGCGACAGCCTGCCGGCGGAGATTGTAGCCGAGGCCAATATCCCCAACGCCTTTACGCTGCGTCTGGAGCTTACCTCGCGCGAGCGCTACGGCGAGTTCCGCGCCGGGGTCTACCAGGTCTCGACCCAGAACGGCTGGGGTTATTCCCTAGCCTATACGCCCGGCACCCAGACGCCGCTACGCTTGATGCGCGTCTCACGCGGCCAGCACACGGTGATCGACTATGGTGACGACGCCATTATATTTGAAGACAACACCCTGCACGTCATCGAGTGGCGGCGCGACATGAACGGCCGCATGACCGTAACTGTCGACAACAACCCGCTAATTAACGTCACGGACCGCCACCTACGCGATCCCTTCACCCTCGTGGCCCTCGCCAATCAAGGCGGTGACTACGGCGTGCGTAACGTTACCATAAACGAGGTCCGCTAGCTCGTGCATCTTGGCCGACAGTGACCGCCAAGCGAATACGCTGCTGGCGCCATCAGTCGGTGGTCGCCATCTCGCATGTCCCTTGACACTGTCAAAAGCGGTCTTCGGCCGTCCGTTATATAAGGGAAGACCATACTTAATCTTCCATGGATCACTTAGAATTGGAAAACATCTCCGTCGAACCTGCGCCTGCAATTGAGTATAGTGCCCCTAATATAAACTAACTCGGTTTCGAGGGTCTCAAACGACGGCGACGCCGCATGCAAAAAGCCCCCGGCAACGCACTGCCGGGGGCTTTTTCTTTCACTATCGGTAGGACTATTCGCGGCTGCCAAACAGGTGCAGCAGGAAGTAAAACATGTTGACGAAATCAAGGTAGAGCGTCAGTGCGCCCATGATCGCGCTCTTCTCGGCCACCGCGGCATCGCCGCTCTGCGCCGCGTAGACCATCTTCAATTTCTGGGTATCCCAGGCCGTCAGACCCGCGAAAACCAGTACGCCGATCACCGAGATAGCGAAGTGCAGCGCACTCGACTGCAAGAAGAGGTTCACCAGCATGGCGATGATGATGCCGATCAGGCCCATCACCATGAACGAGCCCATGCCGCTCAGGTTTCGCTTGGTCGTATAGCCGTAAAGGCTGAGCCCGGCGAAAGCCGCTGCCGTGATGAAGAACACGCGTGCGATGCTAGTGCTCGTATAGACCATGAAAATCGAAGCCATCGACAGCCCCATGACCACGGCAAAGGCCCAGAATAACGCCCGCGTGGCGCCGACGCTGAGCTTGTTGAGGCCGAAGCTGAGCGCGAGGATAAAGGCCAGCGGCGACAGCATGACCAGCCAGGCGAGCGGCGTGCCATAGATGGCCTGCATCATGCCTTCCGACGAGGCCGTGAACATAGCCACCGCGCCGGTTACACCCAGGCCGAGGCACATATAGTTGTAGACCTTGAGCATGAAAGCCCGCAGGCCCTCGTCCACCATTGCGGCATCTGCGCCACGGGCATGCTCGATCACAGTCTTGCGGTCGAACGCCATTTCGTTCCCCTCACGTTCCAGAATTTCCAAGTCGATGACACATATGGGCGCATTGGCGCCACACTTCAACTGCCTTTTCTAGCAGCTTGCGCGCTCAACTGCCACACAGCAGGGGCCCTACCTTTCGAGCCATGGCGCGCCAAGTGCCGGCTAATCCTACCGCCGCACTGACCCCCGGCCGCTTGTCCCCGGCGACAGGCTGTTACTGGTGGCGCAGACCGAGATCAAGTAGGCGATCGATGCGCTGGCGGAGGTCGCAGCGGCGCTGAGTGTCGGCGCGCTGTTTCTGGGCCCGACCGACCTGCATGCCGACATCGGCTATCTCGGCCGGAGCAACGTGCCCGAGGTCGAGGCGAAAATCTAACGTGCAGCGACGGCGGCGCAGGTGGCTCGCGTAACCATCAGTATAACCACCAATGTCGACACGAACCTGACACAGAACCCTTCGTTCGTCACTGCCGGCTTCGACGTCGGTTCGCCCGAAGGCGTTGCGGCAGCAGCAAAAACCGCCGGGCCTTAGGGTTCACCCTGTAGGGCATCCATCTCTTCGTCGGAATAGCCGAAGTGGTGGCCGATCTCGTGGAGCAGCACGTAGCGCACCACGTTGGCTAATGCCGCTTCGCTTTCGCACCAATAGTCGAGCAAAGACCGGCGGTACAGCTGAACCATGTCGGGCTCAGGTGCCGGCGCGCTGACGTTGCGCTCGGTCAAGGCTTCGCCCATATAGAGGCCGAGCAGGTCGAATGGGCCTTCCAGTTTCATCGCCTGGCAGACTTCCTCGTCCGGGAAATCGACCACCTGAACGACGATATTACCGACCTGTCGCCGCAAGGCTTGTGGGATCGCGGCGATCTCGGCTTCGGCGATGGCCTGGATGTCGGCGATGCTGGGCGCGCGCATGGGCATTCCTGAGCAGTTCGTATACATCTGCATACCACAGTCACGGAGGGATATATGGCTGACAAATTGAATGCGGCGGCGATCGACACCGCGCTGAACGAGTTTGACGACTGGGCCCATGTGGAGGCACGAGAGGCCATCTGTAAGAATCTCCACTTCACCGACTTTCATACCGCTTCCGACTGAATGAGCCGCGCCGCACTGAAGGCGGAGAAAATGAAGCATCACCCAGTAGGGAACATTGTCTACAACCAGGTTGCGGTCACCCCTGCCAGCCACGGTGTCGACGGGCTGAGCGAGCGCGACGTGGCCCTGTCGCGCTTTATGGATAGCCTGTGATGCCACCACGCGCTGTCTTCTGGACCACTCTAGCGCTGGCGGCACCGATGCCGGTCTGTGCGCTAGCCATGGTTTTTGGCTCGGTTACCGTCAAGCTGACGGCCTATATCTACCTCGCGAATTACGGCGCTGTCCTGCTAGCCTTCGCCGGGGCCGCACATTGGGGACTGGCGCTGGCCCGCAACAACAGGGATTGGAACAGCTATATCTTTGCCGCCGTGATGGTGTTGGTGGCCTGGCTGGCACTGGGTTTGGTGCAGCCGGGACCGCGGCTGATCGCCCTCGGCCTTGGCTTCTTCGCGGTATTCATTGCCGATCGCCGCGCCGTGACGCGCGGACATGCGCCCGACTGGAACCGCGGCACGCGCAAGCTCTTCACGATCGTGGTGCTGCTATCCCTCACCCTCGCTTTAGGCGCAGTCCGCTATGCCAGCGGTTGAATCTGTGACCCGCCGGCCGTGCCGCCCCGAGTGCGGCGCACTTCGTTGCGCATTAGGTTGATGTGGGCATGCAGCTGGTATAGCTCGTCCACATAGATCCACAGCAACTCCCGGCCCGTGATGCCTTCGCGCACATCATCGCGGTTACTGCTCCTCACCTACTGCGACACGTCTCGGCCCCTCCCCTCAGCATCGTCGCAAAGGCCAACCGACCTGTTACCGTTTCGGCGGGTAGGCGCGCACGGCCTCCTCGTTGATGTCCGCGCCCCAGCCCGGGCCGCTCGGCAGCACTAGATGCCCATCTTCGATGACCGGCGGCACGGTTACCAGTTCGTCTTTCCACGGCACGTCGTCAATATCAATTTCCATGATACGGAAATTCGGCAGCGTGGCACAGAAATGCGCGCTCATCAGGGTCGAGAGGTGACCGTAGAAATTATGCGGCGCCACATTGACCTCGTAGGCCTCGGCCATGGCGGCGATCTTGACGCCCTCGGCAAGCCCGTTCCAGGGAATATCAACGATCGCCACATCAACCGAATGGGCCTCGAAATACGGCTTGAAGCCGCGCCGTCCGAAAAGCGACTCGCAGCTCGCCAAGGGTACGTTGGTGCGCGTGCGGATGTCGCGCAGCGCCATCGGGTCGAAGCTGTCAATCTCAACCCACATTAGCCCCAGGTCCTCAAGCGCACGCACGACCTTCAAGTAGCCCTCTGTCTTGAAGTTGAAGTTGAGGTCCACGAGGATATCGACGCCGTCCCCGCAGCCCTCTCGGATGGCCTGAACCTGGTCGCGCAGGGCGTCGATCACCTCCCTCTCGGCATTCAGTTGCAGCATCTCCGGCCCACTGCGAAAGCCCGGCATGTGGAGGCGAAATCCGCCGTTTTCGGGCACGTAGATGTTGCACTTGAGGCCTGTCATACCACTCTCACGCACCTCGCACCCGAGCGCAACCAAGTCATCGCGTGAGCGCAGCTGTGGCTTGCCGAGGATGTCGGCGTGATGAATGCGGTAGGTGCCACAGTGGGACCAGTAGAGCCGCAGACGGTCACGCACAGGGCCGCCGAATAGGGCATAGACCGGCACGCCGAGCGCCTTACCCTTGATGTCGAGCAGCGCATTCTCAATTGCCGCAATGGCCTGCTGGATCATGCCGCCAGGCGCTTGACGGGTGGTAGCATAGAGCTCGGCGGTGATGCCTTCGATGGGCCGCGGGTCGCGTCCCTTTATGTCCTCGGCAAGGGCGAGAATGACCGCGCTCAGCCCGCGGCTGCCATAGCTCTCATTATATTCGGAGTACCCGACGATGCCCTCGTCCGTCGAAATCTTGAGAAACGAGAAGACGCGCCAACCCGCGTCGCAGTGCAAGTCCTCAACGGTCGTAATTTTCAACTTTTTGCCCTCCCACAGCTCGATGCGTCGATCTCGTTTAACCGCCTAGCATACCGCCGACGCAGCGCCAAGGTGGGCTGGCGGCGGGCAAATCCCCGTGTTAGATTTTGGCCCGCCTGGAAAGGGTCCGGGCTAAAGCCAGGGAGAGGTTTCGTTGGACAATCGTCACTCGCTGCGGCGAAAGCTATTGAAGGGCGCCGCCGGAATCGTTGCG
The DNA here is from genome assembly GCA_030739735.1 of Alphaproteobacteria bacterium. Taxonomy (NCBI): domain Bacteria; kingdom Pseudomonadati; phylum Pseudomonadota; class Alphaproteobacteria; species Alphaproteobacteria bacterium. The sequence continues at coordinate 18,520 of JASLYQ010000009.1, forward strand.
GCGCTGCCGTTTTTGAAGCTGCAACAGGCAGCCGCGGCCACGGACGACCCCAAAAAGATGCGACCGCAGGAAGGTGACCACTTCGTGCACTACAAGGGTAAGCGCAAGGGGGAGATCGTACGCCTCGAAGACCTACCCCTCGGAGGCCCGCAAGTGGTCGCCTGGCCGGTCACACCTGATGGCGAGATTGTACGACGCGGCTCGCGGCTCAATCAGGTTATGCTGATCCGGCTCGCGCCTGAAAGCATTGACGAGGATACACAGCCTTTTGCAGCCGATGGCGTGCTGGCCTATTCCTCGGTTTGCGCCCATCAGGGCTGTCCGGTGTCGGCCTGGCTTCCAGACAAGCAGTGGTTCGCCTGCACCTGCCACGATTCCCAATACGATCCTGCGGCCAAGGCAAAGGTGGTCAACGGGCCGGCACCGCGGCGCCTGGCCATTCTGCCGATGCGCCTGGACAATGACGTCCCCACAGCTGCCGGTGAATTCGACGGCCGTGTTGGTGTCAAACGCTGAGCAACTGATTACCGATCGCCGCTAGTTTGCGGCAATCACCATATCAGGCTCATGAATCTGGATCAGAAAGATCTTCCAGGTTCCATCCAACTTGCGCAGCGTATACGTGGCGCCGCTACGGTGAAACCGCTCGCCCTCCGGGTTAAAACGGTCGAGCACGGTGCTGACCACAGCGCTACCCTCCGCCAGCGCCTTGACGTTGAGAACGTGCCACTCGCTGCGCTCGAAGCCATAGTGCTTTAGGTAAAAGCGCCAGCGCTTGACTGTGCGGCGCATCTTATCGCCCTCATAAGCGCGCAGGTCGCCGTTCGGCGCCATCATGAACAGTGGCGCATCGTAGAAAGCCTTGATCTCGTTAGCATGACCGGTGTCAAAGGTATGCAGGTAGTCATTCATGAAGGCCGTCACGTCTTCGGCGGTGTCGGCCTGCGCCGAGATTGGAAGCAACATCGCCGTAAGCGCTACGCCTACGACGCAAGCCAAAAACCGACTTGCCATCGCTATGATCTCCCTTTGAATCGACCTGAGCTCAATTCGCCACAATGGCGCTCCACCATATATCAGCGTTCTGCCCCTCCGCCTAGGCATACTAAATTGCCAAATTGGGTTCCTTCATGCCTGGGAACGGGTTATGCTGTGCTCTGGTAATGAGGTCGCGACCATTCTCAACAGCCTTGGGAGCGATCTTTAATGTGTCCTTGGCGGGTTCGTCCGTGTGGATGGGAACGCCAGAGGCCTAGTGAACGGAACGGCGGTTTATCGTTAGATAGCCTTCCAGCCGGTAGATAGCAGAACTGGCAATGTTCCGTTCGACTAGGAAGCGGTATCTTGTCGTCCCATCCTGAGTTGGCAGCCAGGGCAGCGGGACTACCAGGACCTAAGTAAGCAGAAGAACCGTTAAGCAACCAGGGAGGAGCTTATGTCGATCAGACGAATTGGTAATCTCGGAGCGGCCTTGTTGGTCGGGCTGGGTGCCTCGGTCGCCGCTGCGGCGGGGATCGATAACTATTCCAGCGTGACCCAAGAGAGGCTGAACAACCCCGAGCCCGAGAACTGGCTTCAGATAAGGGGCAATTATGAGGGCTGGCTTAATAGCTCTCTCGATCAGATCAACACTAGCAACGTCCAGAGCTTGCGTCCGGTCTGGTCACGCTCAACAGGCGTCATCGAAGGCCACCAGGCTCCACCCTTGGTCAATAATGGGGTGATGTTCGTCGCCACGCCGATGAACCAGCTTCTGGCGCTCGACCCCACCACCGGCGAGCAGTTCTGGAAATGGAGCCGTGAGGTCCCAGAGGATCTCTTCCAGCTCCATCCAACCAGCCGCGGACCAGGGCTTTATGGCGATCGCGCGTTTTTTGCGACCACCGACTGCTTCCTGGTAGCGATCGACGCGACCACCGGCGAGACGATCTGGGAAGTCGCGGTCGACGATTACAAGTCGGGTTACTACATGACCCTGGCTCCGTTGGTCGTTCAAGGCACGGTCATGGTCGGCGTCTCGGGCGGCGAATACGGCATTCGCGGCTACGTGGCGGCCTATGACGCGGAGACGGGCAACGAGATGTGGCGCACCTACACCGTTCCCGCTCCGGGCGAGCCCGGCAGCGAGACCTGGCCCTCTGATTCTGACGCCTGGAAGACCGGCGGCGGCTCGGCCTGGAACACCGGTATCTACGATGAAGATACGGACATCGTCTATTGGGGCATCGGCAATGGCGCACCCTGGATGGGTGACCGTGGTCGTGGCGGCATGGACAACCTCTACACCACGTCCGTGATCGCACTCAATCGAGCCGAAGGCGGCATCATCGGCCACCACCAGTACCACTGGAACGACAGCTGGGACTGGGACGAAGTGTCACCGCCGATCATCCGCGAGCTCGACTTTGGTGGACGCACCTTCAAGGCGCTAGTCAACGTTGCGCGTAACGGCCACATCTTCGTGCTCGAACCGTCACCAGACGGCCCGATCAAGTTCGTCGATGCTTGGAATTACGTTTACAGCAACGTGGTCACGGCCATCGATCCGACCACCGGTCGCTTCACCTACGACGAGACCCATTGGCCGGGCACCGACAAGGAAGCGCAGTTCTGCCCCTCGCTTTGGGGCGGCAAGGACTGGCCATCGGTCTCCTACAGCCCGGACACGGACCTGCTGTACATCCCCGCCAACGAGAACATCTGCTCGACCCTCGAGGGCGCGGCGGAAGAGTACGTTCCTGGCGATCTGTACATCGGCGTGCCGATCCCAGTCATCCTCGGCGGCTTCTCGCTGCGTGAGGGCTGGGACCACATCGGTGAGATCCAGGCTTGGGACATCACCAACAAGACCGAGGTCTGGAAGCACAAGTTCCAGTACCAGAACTGGGGTCCGATCCTGTCCACCGGTGGTGGCCTGATCTTCGCCGGCGGTACGAACGACCACATGTTCCGTGCCTTCGACGCGAAGTCCGGCTCGCTGCTGTGGGAATATCCGACCAACTCCGGCATTACCGCACCACCGAGCACCTTCATGGTTGACGGCGTGCAGTACATCTCGGTCGAGTCGGGCTGGGGTGTTGACGCCGAGCGGAAGCAGGATGTGTTCCGTGGCATCATTCCTGGCTTTACGCAGCACGTACCTCAGGGTGGCGTGGTCTGGACCTTCGCTCTGCCGTAGGCAAAATCTGGATACACCATCCAGCCAACAGGGCCGGAGCCTTTCTTAGGGTTCCGGCCCTTTCTTCTTGTATTGAACCACGCTTTCAGGCACCCCTGTCCCCCAAGTCCGTATGGTGATTTACGACGGGCGCGACGACAGGACAATCGGGGGGATTGCCAAATGAGCTTCATGAGATTTAGGCGCGGCCTAGCGGTCGCCGTGGCGGTGGTGTTAGCAAGCACGGTTGCGAGCGCGGACGAGCCCGTCCGCATAGGCTTGATTGAACCGTTTTCCGGTCCCATCGCAGCGGTCGGCCGCGATACCCTTGAGGGCTACGAATTCTTCGCCAAAGAGATCAACACGCGCGGCGGCGTGCTGGGTGGGCGTCACATCGAGATCGTGCCGCTCGACAACGCCATGAATGCTGAAAAGACCACCCAGATGCTGCGCAAGGCGGTCGATGACGGCCTGCGTTTCATAAGTCAGGGCGTCGGCTCCAATCATGCACTCAACATTATTAAGTTCCTTGGTAAGCACAATCGGCGCAACCCGGACCAGGCGATCCTCTACCTGAATTACGCCGCGGTTACGACGTCGTTCACCAACGAGCTCTGCTCGTTCTGGCATTTTCGCTTCGATGCCAACGTGGACATGAAGGTGGCGGCGCTAGTCACGCAGCTTGGCCGCTCTAAGCGCGTGTCGAAGGTCTATATGCTGAACCAGAACTACGCTTACGGGCAAGCGTTCCAGGCGGCGGCACAGCGTATGTTCGCCGAGCGCGCGCCCCACATCGAGATCGTCGGCGACGAACTTATCGTGCCCTTCGGCAAGGTGCTCGACTTCACGGCCTACATCGCCAAAATCCAGGCCTCCGGCGCCGACACGGTACTGACCGGCAACTGGGGGCCCGACCTCATTCGCTTCGTTAAGGCCGCGGCAGAAGCGCATCTACCGACGCCGTTCTATACGATTTATGGCGGCATCCCGAGTTCGATCGCGGGCATCGGGGCCAATGACGGCGTTGCTGTCAGCATGCGCCAGTTGACCGAGATGCATGAGAACGATCCGCTTTTTGACCAGCAGGATCCGGCCGTGATCGATGCCCTGACCCGCTACACCAAACAAACCGGCAAGAGCACCTATAGCGATCGCGTACGCTGGACGGTGGAGATGTTCGCTGCAGCCCTCGATGCCGCCGGCACCGACGATCCGGCCGCGGTGGGGCGGGCGCTCGAAGGCATGGTCTTCGATGGCCCGGCGGGGCCGGTCGTCATGCGTGGTGAGGATCATCAGATCCTCATGCCGATGGTGATCAGCACCATGAGCAACGAGGTGGCGCGGCCGTTTCTATACGAGGGCCGGAACTTCGGCGTCGGCTGGCAGACGGACGATTGGGTGTCTGCCAACGCCAGCGCCCTGCCGACCACTTGCGAGATGAAGAGGCCGTAAGCAGTCGCCGGCAGCGCGAGCGTTCGCGCCGCCATTTGGCTGGGTAGAACCCGAAGGGGTACCGTCTTGGAAAGCTTGGTTTTCGCGCTGTTCAACGGCGTGCTTTACGGCATGCTGTTGTTCTTATTGGCGAGCGGCCTGACACTCATCTTCAGCATGATGGGTGTGCTCAATTTTGCCCACGCCAGCTTCTTCATGCTGGGTGCATATTTTGCCTACGAGGTGAGCAGCTATGTTGGCTTCTGGCCGGCTTTGATATTCGCACCTGTGATAGTCGGTGTGATCGGAGCGGGCGTTGAGCGCTGGGGCCTGCGCCCCGTCCACCGCTTTGGCCATGTGGCCGAGTTGCTGTTCACCTTTGGCATCGCCTATGTCATCGAGGAGGCGGTGCAGATGATTTGGGGCCGCGTGCCGGTGCCCTACGAGATTCCAGCGTCAATGACTTTCACCCTGTTTTCATGGGCTGGCCTCGACTATTCCGCCTATCGCGTCTTTATGCTGGTCATCTCGGTCGGGATCTTCGTCGCCCTGTTCGCACTGCTTACATACACCCGCATCGGCCTGATCATCCGCGCCGCGGTCTCCGACCCAACCCATGTGGCGACCCTTGGCCATGACGTGCCGACCATCTTCATGTGGACCTTCGGTTTCGGCTGCGCGCTGGCGGCGGTCGCCGGCGTGGTCGGTGGCAATGTGCTCGGCACCGAGCCTGCCATGGCGCTCATGCTCGGTCCCATCGTCTTCGTCGTCATTGTCGTTGGTGGTCTCGGCTCGCTCGGCGGCGCGCTGATCGCAGCGCTGCTCATCGGCATCCTCGACCGCCTGGCGTTGTTCTATGATGTTGGCCTAGCCGGTATTTTTTCCGTCTTCGGCATTGAACTCGATCCCGAGGGCACGTTCCGTGACTTCGCCCGCATGACCTCAGCCCAAGTGGCGCCGGTACTGCCCTATCTGCTGCTCGTACTGATGCTGATCTTTAAGCCGCGCGGCCTGTTCGGCACGAGGGACGTTTGATGGGTATTCTCAAGCAATTCGGGGTCTGGGGTCTTGCCGCCGTGGCGGCACTGATCCTGCCACTAATTTTCGATTCCGGTTTTGCGCTAACGCTATTGAGCCAGATGGGTGTTCTAATCATCTTTGCTCTAGCATATAATATGCTGCTCGGCCAGGGCGGCATGCTCTCTTTTGGCCACGCCGTATATTTTGGCCTGGCTGGCTACTTCACCATCCACTATCTGAACTTCTACGCTGAGGAAGCCCTGCCCTATTTTCCAACCGTGTTATTCCCGCTGCTCGGCGGCTTGGTTGGACTCTTCTTCGGCGTGACTATCGGCTACGTCTCGACCCGGCGCGCCGGCACCACCTTCGCCATGATCTCGCTTGGCTTCGGCGAGATGATCACGGCACTCACCCTGATCCTGGTTACTTTTTTTAACGGCGAAGACGGCATCCAAACCGACCGTATGGTGGGACCGGAGCCTTTTGGCGTCTCTTTCGGCCCCAATATTGAGGTCTATTACCTGATCGCAGTCTGGGCACTGATCTGCACTTTCGCCATGTACCTCCTGACCAAGACGCCTTTCGGGCGCATGTCGAACGCGGTGCGTGACAATCCGGAGCGCGTCACCTTCATCGGCTACTCCAGCCAGCGCATCCGCTGGCTCGCCTTCTCCCTGTCGTCCTTCTTCGCCGGCGCCGCAGGCTCGCTGCACGCTATCAATTTCGAGCATATCGGCTTCGAGACCGTGAGCGCGATCCAGTCGGGCGGAGTGCTGTTCATGGCCTATATCGGCGGCATAGGAAATTTTGCTGGACCCGTGATCGGCGCCGCGTTGATCGTTTTTCTGCAGAGCACACTAACGGAGGTGACCGAGGCTTGGGTGCTCTATCTCGGCGTTTTATTCGTTTCTGTAATCATGTTCTTTCCCTTCGGGCTTGCCGGGTTGTTCGCCATGCATGGGCCGATCTGGCATGCAGCGCCACAGCTGCTCGCGAGACTAGCGTTGCCCTACCTCATGTTCCTCGGCTCGCTGCTGACTATGCTGCTCGGCGTGATCGGGTTGATCGAGTCTCTCTATTTTCTCACCTCGCGCTTCAGCGGTGATACTGAGCTGACCATCTACTGGGTTAGCGTGAGCCCCGATAACACGCTGCCCTGGATCGTCTTTGCCATCATTGCGCTGGCCGGCGTATTTCTGGTGCGACGCACCTATCCAATTGCCAATGCAGCCTGGAATACCACCCTGGCCGAGACCCGCGCGAGGGCGGAATCATGAGCGTCGCTCTCGAGCTCATCGACGTTCACAAGTCCTTCGGCAAGACCGAGATTATTCATGACGTCGACCTGGCCGTCGAGGAAGGCGAGCGCCACGCCATCATCGGCCCCAACGGTGCCGGCAAGTCGACATTGTACAACCTGATCAGCGGCCTCTTTCCCGTCAGCCGCGGTAGCATACGTCTGCGCGGGGAGGACATCTCCGGCGCCAGCGCCTTCGAGATCAACCGCAAGGGGTTGAGCCGCTCCTTCCAGGTAACTAACATCTTCCACCGCATGACCGTGTACGACAATGTGCGCTGCAGCACGCTGTGGTCGCAGGGTCATAGATACGCCTTTTGGAAGCTTGTCGGGCGGCTCAAGGATGTCGCGGCACGCACCGAACATATTCTCGAGGAGATCGGCCTCACTGCCAAGCGTGACTGGCCGGCGGGCCTGCTCTCCTATGCCGACCAGCGTGCGCTCGAGCTTGGTATCACCATCGCTGGCGGCGCCGATGTGCTACTGCTCGACGAGCCCACCGCGGGCATGAGCCACTCCGAATCCGCTGCCGCCGTGGCGCTAATCCGGCGTATCTCGGAGGGCAAGACGCTATTGGTAGTGGAGCACGATATGAGCGTAGTCTTCAATCTTGCTGACCGCATATCGGTTCTGGTTTACGGCCAGATCATCGCCACCGGAACGCCGGACGAAATTCGCGCCAATACTGATGTCCAAGCAGCCTATCTAGGGACGGGGGCATCGTGATGCTCAAAGTTTCCAGCCTGCATGCCTACTACGGTAAGAGTCACATTATCCAAGGCATCGATTTCAACGTCGGCGAAGGTGAGATCGTCAGCCTCTTGGGCCGTAACGGAGTGGGGCGCTCGACCACGCTAAAAGCGATCACGGGAGAAGTCGAGCCACGAGGCTCTATCATCTTCCGTGACAGGCAGATCGCGGGGCGCAAGATGCACCAGATCGCCCGCGCCGGTATCGGCTACGTGCCTGAAAATCGCAACATTTTCCCGACGCTAACCGTGCGCCAAAACCTGATCCTTGGCATCAAGCAGATGGGCAAGAAAGGGCGCTGGAGCATCGATGACATGTTCGAGGCATTCCCTAATCTCGGCCAGCGCGCCGACGTCCTCGGCAGCGTCATCTCAGGCGGCGAACAGCAGATGTTGACCATGTGCCGCACCCTGATGGGCGACCCCGACCTAATCATGATCGACGAGCCCACTGAGGGCCTAGCGCCCAAGCTCGTGGAACAGGTAAGCCAGCTGCTGGCCGAGATCGCCTCGCGTGGCGTCGCCATTCTGCTGGTCGAACAAAAACTCGCCATCGCGCTGCAGATATCCCAGCGCATACTGGTGATGGGCCACGGCAAAATCGTCTTCGAAGGCACCACCGGGGCGTTCAATGCCAACGAGGACGTGCGCAAGGAGTGGCTGGAGGTTTAGTCGATCGGCCGCAAGTCGGCGCGACGGGTGAGACAACACCGCGGCGACCAGGTCATGGCGCGCGCGATGGTGAGCCAGGAGACCGTGGCGGAGCGCTAGATAGCACGGCGCTTTTGGAGCATCGGCCCAAGGCCGAGTAGCGCATACAAACACCCAGCCACATAGCCTTGATTTCGGACTTTCCACCACGGCGGAAGGCCGCTTGCTGAGTGAATAAAATAAGTGCTGTAGCGTGTAACAGAACTGAGAAAACAAGTAGCGGTAGCGGCATGTTTTTCGCCATAACCCAGATGCGATTGCGTGTACCATGATAGATTGAGAACGCGCTGCGCTGACCGTTGGAAGCGGAGCCGATATGGCGCACGCCCGCATCGGTAATTTGAGCACAGTAATGGCCGCGCAGACGCAAATGAAAAGCGCGATCGATATCTTCACAACGACAGAAGAAGGAACTATCAAATCCACCCGCGGAAAAGAAGATCTCGCGCCTATAGGCTGCAGCCGCAGCACAGGGCGAGAATGTTTGCGCCACCTTGGGTGAGGTATGAGTAGTGATTCGCTGTCTTGCTTCGCAAACAGCCCAGCTGAATTTCTCAGTCGAGTTATCTCAACTTCAAAATATTCGCTCGGAAAATGTTAGATTTGACGCGGTAATTCATCACTGTCGCCAATTACAAGTCGTTATGCGCCCAACGAACTGAAGTTAAAACTCGCCTTCTGGCTGAAACTCCGAAATCAACTTTTGAGCAAAACCCCCAAACTCGTCTTCGCTCTCACCCGGAAGGAGGACCTGTCGCGCTGTTAGCCCATACCACACAACATTATTGCTAACGACTTCCTTGCCGCTCTCCATCTTGGGCCCTGTGCTCTTTGATGTATTTCGGAAATTAGCCGAGATCTAGCGGTTGGAGGCCATAACAGCCCTCACAACGATGGATTGTGAAACCATAAATATCGAGAGGTGACAGAGCAGATAAGCAGTCAGTTTGGGAAACCATGACTGCGAGCTGGTATCAGGCTTCTAGGCAAATGCCCGCCAGCAGAAATAGTCCTAGCCGCACGCCCCCTCGTATTCCGGCACCGCATCCGCCAATGCCGAGCGTACCGTGCCATCGTCATACTGTGCTGCAATTTCTATCAACGCGTCGATGGTCACGGCTAAAGTTCCGATATCCGCCGCACGCGGGCTCGCCAAGCGGATGCCCTCGTGCGTGGTCTCTACCAGGTGCTCACCACCGTGAAAGAGTTCCTCGTGCAACTTCTCGCCGGGGCGCGGGCCGGTGATCTCGATGGCGATATCCGTGTCTGGATGCAGCCCTGCGAGGCGAATCATCTGGCGGGCGAGATCGAGGATGCGCACCGATTGGCCCATATCTAGCACATATATACCCCCGAATTGCCCGCCATTGTCGAGACCCATAGCAGAGGCGTGCAGCACCAGTTCCACCGCCTCCTGGGTGGTCATGAAATAGCGCGTCATCTCCGGGTCGGTCACGGTTAGCGGGCCGCCGGCTTCCAGCTGGCGCTGAAACAGCGGCACTACCGAGCCGGTCGAGCCCAACACGTTGCCAAAGCGCACGGTCATGAAGCGCGTACCCTCGCCGGTATCACGGTCTAGCGCCTGGCAATAGGCTTCGGCCAGGCGCTTGGTCGCACCCATCACGTTTGTCGGATTGACCGCCTTGTCTGTGGAAATCTGCACCATGGCCCGTGCACCGTGCTCACGTGCGAGGTCGGCGACATTGCGCGTGCCGAGTATGTTAGTCAACACCGCCTCACAGGCATGGGCCTCGGCGATCGGCACATGCTTAATGGCGGCAGCGTGGAAGACCAATTCGGGCTGTAGGCGAGCAAACAGCGCCGCCAGGGCCACGCGGTCGCGCACGTTGACGAGGACCGATTCGTAGGTCAGCGCCGGCCAGCCTTCGACAAGCTCTCTATCGATGCCGTAGAGGACGTACTCGCTAGCATCGAGCACAGTGAGCGAGGCTGGTGCGAGCGTCGCGATCTGGCGCACCAACTCACCGCCGATGGTGCCGCCGCCGCCCGTCACCAACACCCGCTGGTTGGCCACAAGCGCCTTCATGGCGCTGCGGTCTAGGCGCGTCTGCACCCGCCCAAGCAGATCCTCGACGGCAATAGGCCTGACCGTCCGGCGCTTGCCGTTTGTGCTCTCCGCCTCATCGTCGAACTCGCTCATTGGTCGCACCCGCGCGAGCGTCATGCCGAGAGTATCGGCGCGCTCCAGCAGCTCGCCGACGCGCGCGCCGTCGAGCCGCTCCCCGGCCAACAACACGCGCTGCGGCCCCTGCCCGCGCCGCCGCAGGCCTTTCACGGTCTGCTCGAACTCGGCCACCCGGCCAAGTACCGGCGTGCCGTGGATGTGGCGGTCGCGGCGCTCGGGCACATCGTCTAGCATGCCGACCACGCGGTAGCGCTCGCCCGGCCGGCGCATGGCACGCAGAAAAGCCTCGGCGCGGTCCCCCGCGCCGACCAGCAGCACCGGCACGCGCGCATCGTAGCCCGGCTTGGCGAGCCCCACCAGATCGCCGTCCTTGGCCAGGCGGTAGAGAAAACGCGGCCCACCCAGCATGGCCACTAACAGCAGCCAGTTGATGACCAGGGTCGAGCGCGGCATCAACTCCAGGCGGGTCAACAGAAACATGGCGAAAAGAAAGACCAGAACCACCACGGTCACAGACTTGGTAATGGCGATGAGGTCGTCAATGGACGCGTAGCGCCATACGCCGCGATAGAGCCCCATAGCGGCAAAGGTCACCATGGCAATGGCGGCAAATAGCGCTGTCGCCTCCAACAGGAAGCCTTGCGTCTGCCGCCATAAGGCCTCACCCATGCGCAAATAAAGGGCCAGCACAAGCGACAGCGGCGCCATGACCGTGTCATGTGCGAGCGCCAGCCAGGCGCGGCTGCCCTTAATGCCGAGTAGTATCACGCCGCCGGCCCTTCATCAGCAATCTGGGCCAAATAGGTGCCGTAGCGGGTGCCCGCCAAGTCCTCCGCCACTGCCACCGCGTCGCAGATGTCGGCCTGCACGAAAGCATAGGCCCGACCGTCCTCAACAGCCGCCACCGAACGCGGGTTCGTGGCATAGGTCAGGGCATCGACATTGACCACACGGTGACCCGTCGTCTCACCGATCAGGTGAAGGACGAGTGCCGAGCCTATAAAGCCGCTGTCGCCGATTACCAGAACCTTCATCAGACGGGCTTTAGCTTATAGAGAAATGGGCTGTCAAAGGTAGCCAGCGGCGGCGTCAAGTCCTTCTCCGACAGCATCGCTTCGCCCGCCGCCACCGGCCAGGCAATGCCGAGAGCGGGATCGTCCCAGCAAATCTGCGCATCGTAGTGAGTGTGGGGATCGATGAAGCCCGGCGCCCCCATGCAATCAGCAGCATCGATGCCGCTATCCGCGCCATCCGCGATGCGGCCGATCTCGGCGATCCTGCCGTCCTGCACCGCAACATCGCCACGGAAGGCAGGTGCCCCGCTACCGTCGATCAGCGTGCCGTTCCTGATCAGCGACTCGTAGGCCATGAGATCCTCGGATGCAGCGGGAAAATGGTGGGCCCGGCAGGACTCGAACCTGCGACAACACCGTTATGAGCGGCGCGTTCTAACCAACTGAACTACAGGCCCTTGAGCGAGTAAAATCCAGGTATCGGGGATCGGCGCACGGAAGGCAAGGGGCATGATCATTGTATCTGGTGCAGGAGGCTGACAAATCTCTCCAACGGCTCGAGCGCAGCAAGGGGACCCCCTTCGAGAGTTCCCCGCAGCCCTTAGCGAAAACTATCGCTACGGCAATACCGCTCTAGGTATCGAGGAAACTTCTCAACTTGCGACTGCGGCTCGGATGCTTGAGCTTGCGCAGCGCCTTGGCCTCGATCTGGCGGATACGTTCGCGAGTGACCGAGAACTGCTGCCCAACCTCTTCTAGGGTGTGGTCAGTGTTCATACCGATGCCGAAGCGCATGCGCAGCACACGCTCCTCGCGCGGCGTCAGGCTGGCGAGCACCCGGGTAGTGGTCTCGCGCAAGTTCGACTGGATCGCTGCATCGAGTGGGATGATGGCATTCTTATCCTCGATGAAGTCGCCGAAATGACTATCCTCTTCGTCGCCGATAGGCGTTTCAAGGCTGATCGGCTCCTTCGCGATCTTGAGCACCTTACGCACTTTCTCCAGTGGCATCGCCAGTTTCTCGGCCAGTTCCTCAGGCGTCGGCTCCCGGCCAATCTCGTGCAACATCTGGCGTGACGTGCGCACCAGCTTGTTGATGGTCTCTATCATGTGCACCGGAATGCGAATCGTACGCGCCTGGTCCGCGATCGACCGCGTGATGGCTTGGCGAATCCACCAGGTGGCGTAGGTCGAAAACTTGTAGCCGCGACGGTATTCGAACTTATCTACCGCCTTCATCAGGCCGATATTGCCTTCCTGGATCAGGTCGAGGAACTGCAGGCCACGATTAGTGTATTTCTTGGCGATCGAGATCACCAGGCGTAGATTGGCCTCAATCATCTCCTTCTTAGCTTGGTTGGCTTCGCGCTCGCCCTTTTGCACTGTAGCAACGACCTGCTTATAGGATGCAACGTCGAGACCAACCGCCTCACCCAGCATGCGAATGTCACCGCGCAGTTCCTCCACCATATCAGCATGTTTCTTGGCAAATGCCTTCCAGCCCTTGTCCGGGAGCTTGGCGCAGCGCTCCAGCCAGTCCTCCTCAAACTCGTTGCCGATATGCTGCTCAAGGAAGGATTCGCGGCTAACCTTGCAGCGCATGGCCGCACGCAACAGGCGACCCTCTAAACCGGTCAGGCGGCGGCTGCGACCATAAAGCTCATCGATTAACTCCTCGATGCGGGAATTGTTAAGGTGCACGTCCTCGCAGTCCAAGCGGATATCAGCTTGAATCTTCCCCTGGCGCTTGATCGTCGTCGGCTTCAGGCTGTTGCCCTTGGCAGCGGCCTGCATACGCTGATCGTGAATCCGCCCGAGCTTGGCGTAGGACTTGGTAATAGCCTTAAAGGCATCCATGACGATCGGCTTGAGTAATTCTTCCATCCCCGACAGCGACAGCGTCACTTCATCGCTGTCGTCGCTCGCACTGTTGCCTGCACCTTCGGCAACTTCGCCATCCTTGCCGTTGAACTCGGCAGCCCCCTCGTTCGCAGCCGTTTCCTCATCGACAGTAGTCTCGGCGGCTTCGGCGCCCGCGCCCTCAATCGCGCCGTTGCCATTGACCGCGCCTTCGGTCCCGGCGACATTAGGATTGACCTCAGGTCCGCCATTGATAGCCACATAAGTCGCTTCAAGGTCGATGACCTCGCGCAGCAACATGTGCTCCTCCTTGATGGCGCCGTACCAGCGTTTGATCGCGGCCAGCGTCAGCGGGCTCTCCCACATTGCGCCGATCATTACCTCGCGGCCGGCCACGATGCGCTTGGCGATCGCAATCTCTCCCTCACGGGAGAGCAGCTCAACAGAGCCCATCTCACGCAGATACATGCGCACGGGATCGTCGGTGCGGCCAAGATCAGCCTCACCAGCACTGGCAGTCGTGGTAGTGGTGGTGGTGGTGGTGGTGGTGGTAGCGACCTCGGTGCGCTTTTCCTGCGACTCCTCGGTCTCTTCATCTTCGACAAGGTTGATGCCCAGCTCGGAAATCATCGCCATAGTATCTTCGATCTGCTCGGAGGATACTTTTTCTGGTGGCAAAACGGTGTTCAGCTCGTCGTAGGTGATATGACCGCGCTCGCGGCCCTTGGCGATCAGGCTCTTCACCGCCGCGACAGCCGTATCGAGCAGAGGGCTGTCGCTAGTCTCTTCGCTCGTTTCCGCCTCTTCCGTGGCCGCTACCGTCTGTTTGGACATGCGCGTTCTATCCCCGAAAAAATCACAGATCAGCTGGCACGCAGCGGAACACCGCCCCATCCGGAACGGCGCCCTCAATTCGCGGTCAACTCATACCGTATCTACGTGGGGCTTGTTAGCGTCGAAGCAAGACCCCCCGCGCCCGCCACATCCCGAGCCAGTGCATCCCGTTGATGCCGTAAAGCGAGTATTTGAGCAAGAACTTCCTCGCTAGGGTTCTCGCCAAGCGCCACCGACGCCGCTTCGATCTCCGCATCGAGGGCGGCCCGGCGGTGCAACGCCGCCACATGGCGCCAGCCCGCGAGCGCCTCGTTTTCCTCCGCCTCGGCCCGCACGAAGCCTTCGGCCAGCCCTGAGCCCCAGCCCGTCGGCGCGATCAGCGCAGAAGCCTCCTGGGCCAAACCGACGGCGGCGACACGTGCCTGCAAGCTATTGCGGGCATGCGCTTCTGCTTCTGCTTCTGCTTCTGCTTCTGCTTCTGCTTCTGCTTCTGCTTCTGCTTCTGCTTCTGCTTCTGCTTCTGCGGCGATATTGCCCAGCGCATGGCGTAAACGCTCAAACGCGGGGGTGACAAAGCTCATAGCCGCTAGGTCCTCGACCGTGTCCGCCAGCAGTCCCGGGTGGTTGAGCAACGTGGCAAGCAGCAGACGCTCACGGCGCTCGGCCTCGGCAGCGTCACCCCGTGCCGCAGCCGTCACGGCCACCGCACGACCTCGCTGTTCAGCCTCGTAAGGACTGATGTCCATATCAGGCTGCGCTGATTCGCGGGCGCGACGGCTTCCCATGCGTCTACGTCTGGTAGCACGCTGCGGGGTGTCGAAATCCCTGTCGAAGCGGCGACGGAACTCCTTGCTATACTGGGCACGCACGTTGCCGTCGCGAATCGTCGCCACCACTTGATCGAGATAGTGGCGCAGACCGGCGCGGCGCTCCGGCGTGTCGAAGCTGCCGCCAGCCAACTTTTGCCGCCAGAGCATGTCCACCAAAGGCTGCGCGGCCTCGAGGCGGGCGCTCAGCGCGGCGGCACCATGGGCGGCGAGCAGACTATCCGGATCTTCGCCTTCGGGCAGAAAGACAAATCGCAACGAGCGACCGGGGCTGAGCAACGGCAGGGCGCGCTTGGCAGCGCGCGCGGCCGCGTGGCGACCGGCCGTGTCACCGTCGAGGCAAAGCACGGGCTCTGCGGCCAAGCGCCAGAGCGCAGCCATCTGCTCCTCGCCCAAGGCCGTGCCAAGCGGAGCTACAGCATTGTCAAAGCCGGCGCGGGTTAGGGCGATTACGTCCATGTACCCCTCGACCACAATGACCGAGCCTGAATCGCGTGCGGGTTTGCGTGCGGCAGCGAGATTGTAAAGCGCTCGGCGTTTCTGGAAGACTGGCGTTTCCGGCGAGTTGAGATATTTAGGCTGTCCGTCACCGAGCACGCGACCGCCGAAACCGATCACCCTGCCCTGGCGGTTACCGATAGGAAAAATAATGCGGCCGCGGAAGAAATCGAAGCAGGTCCCGTCATCGGCACGGCGCGCCAGCCCCGCGTCCACCGCCAGATTCTCGTCCACGCCCGATGCAGCAAGATGCGGCAGCAGCGCCTGGCGACGGTCCGGCGCCCAGCCGATGCCGAACTCGGCGATAGTGTTACCATTGAGCCCGCGCGCTTCGAGATAGTCCCGAGCTGAGCCGGCATCGTCGCGTAACAGGGCCTGAGCGAACCAGGCATTAGCGGTTGCCAGAGCTTCCATCACGGTGGCCTGACGCGCGGCCTGAACGCGCGCCTCCGACGTTGTCTCCGGCACACTCAATCCCGCCTCGTCAGCAAGCCGCTCGACGGCCTCGGGAAAGTTGAGGCCGTCATGCTGCATGACAAAGCCGATGACATCGCCATGGGCGCCGCAGCCGAAGCAGTGGAAAAAGGCCTTATCGTCGTTGACCGTGAAGGATGGCGTCTTCTCCTTGTGGAAAGGACAGAGCCCCACATGCTCATGTCCGCGCCGGGCCAGGCGCACGCTACGCCCCACCACATCGCTGACCGGCACGCGCGCGCGAATGTCGTCGAGAAACTGCGGCGGCAAGCTCATCCGCCGCCCGCCAGGCTCTCCTTCACCAGCGCCGATACCTTGGCAAAGTCCATGCGCCCGGCATAGGACGCCTTCAGCGCCGCCATAACCCGTCCCATGTCCTTGACCGAATCGGCACCGAGTTCGGCAAGCGTGGTCTGCACCACATCCGCCGTCTCGTCCGCGTCGAGCGCCTTCGGCATATAGCCCTCGATAATCAAGATCTCCTCAGCCTCCTGGCGTGCCAGTTCGTCACGCCCCGCCTGCTCGTAGAGCGCAATCGAATCGCACCGCTGTCGGACCATCTTGTCCAGCATCTCGAGAATTCGTCTGTCGTCGATTCCGTCCTCGTTGCCGTCGCCACGCGCCGCAATATCGCGATCCTTCAAAGTAGCCATGATCAGTCGTAGCGTCGCCACTCGGCAGCGCTCCTTGGCCTTCATCGCCACCTTCAGATCATCTGCAAAACGGCTTCTCAGCTCCATCATCGAAACCCCATGATGTCTGGCTGCACCAAGGAGGCACGGCATACCCTTGCCGGCTCCCATGACAGAACTGGAAAGGGTGAGACATCCCGTCGTCGGAGTCCATTCACAAATATCAGAATTTTTAACATATTGATTCTTAGCAATTTTATTCCTATCAGAGCACGCTTGACGGCGCCGAGGCCGATGCGTACTTTCCGCCAGTTTCGGCCGCAGAATAAGCGAAGCACACATTATGCCGGAGACTAACACCACCGCCCACCGCGTCGGCCCACCAACCGCGGTTCTCGTACTTGGCGACGGACGCGTGGTCAGCGGCCAGGGTCTCGGCGCCAGTGCCAGTGCCGTGGGCGAAGTCTGCTTCAATACCTCGATGACCGGTTATCAGGAGATCATCAGCGATCCCTCCTATGCCGGCCAACTCATCACCTTCACCTTTCCCCATATCGGCAATGTCGGCAGCAACGAAGAGGATCTGGAAACCATCACGCCGGCCGCTCGCGGCTGTATCCTGCGTTGCGATATCACGGAGCCATCGAACTGGCGCGCCAGCCGCCATCTCGATGCCTGGCTGGTCAACCATGGCCTACCCGGGATCGCCGGCGTGGACACGCGCGCATTGACCCAAATCGTGCGCAAAAGCGGCGCCCCCAACGGCATTATCGCTCACAATCCGGACGGCCGGTTCGATTTAGAGACGCTGCGCCAGCATGCGGCCACCTGGCCGGGCCTCGAAGGCATGGATTTAGCGCGCGAGGTGAGCTGCAGCCAAAGCTACACCTGGGACCAGACCGCTTGGTCGCTCGAAGGCAGCTTCGGCCGTTTTAAAGGCTGCGGCCCCCATGTCGTCGCAATCGATTTTGGCGCCAAACACAATATCCTGCGCTGCCTAGCAAGCGCCGGCTGCCGCGTGACGGTGGTACCGGCGGCGACGAGCGCCGAGGACGTGCTCGCCCACAAGCCGGACGGCATTTTTTTGTCCAACGGGCCAGGCGATCCTGCCGCCACCGGCAGCTACGCCGTGCCGGTGATCCGTGCCCTCTTGGAGACCGCCATTCCCATATTCGGCATCTGCCTCGGCCATCAGATGTTGGCGCTGGCACTCGGCGCGCGCACTCGCAAGATGCGACAGGGCCATCGTGGCGCCAATCACCCGGTCAAGGACCTGGCCACCGGCAAAGTGGAGATTACCAGCCAAAACCACGGCTTCATGGTCGATGCAGAGAGCCTGCCGGAAGGTGTGGAGCAGACCCACATTTCGCTGTTCGACGGCACGCTAGAGGGTTTGCGCCTGACAGACAAGCCGGTGTTCAGCGTGCAACACCACCCCGAAGCGTCACCCGGACCACGCGACAGTCACTACCTATTCGACCACTTTGTGGCGACGATCACAGGGTCCTGAGCGTTGTACCCCGAGGCGGTGACTTGCATCACAGCGTCTTGGCCGCTTCACGGTACAGTATCAGCAGTATCAAATTTCGTCCTGAATAGCTGGCGCAGCCTTGCCGTCCAGCCCTTCGATCGCTGTGAACGGCCCAAGCTCGGCAACAGTTCTACTGCTCAAGCGAAGACGCAGCGCCGACCCGTACACCAGCGCGCAGCGATCGACCACCAACGATCCCGGCGCCGTACGGTCCGCATCGTCGGCAATGCCTTCGACCAGCCAAAATTCCAGTGCGGCTGACCGGCTGCAAAATCACGCGCTACGTCGCCGCGCTCATGGCAATAGCACGCGGCAACCGTCGGCGACGAGGGCCTGCCCAGAGATAAACGAAGCGCGCTCACTGAGCAGGAAGGCGACTGCTTCAGCGATCTCGTCGGGCGTGCCGGTGCGCCCCATGGGAGTGTCCTGCATCATGTCTGCCCTCATCTCCGGACTCATGTCCACCGTCATGTCGGTATCAACGAGGCCGGGCGCGACGCTGTTGATGCGCACAGCCGGCGCTAGACCCGGCGCAATATTGCGCACGAAGGCGATCACACCAGCTTTCGACGTAGCGTACGAGATCAAGCGCGGTCGCGGCGCCAGGCCGGCGATCGAAGCAACGCAGACAATACGCCCGAACCCACGCTCAAGCATGCCGTCCTTAACGGCCATCACCGAGAGAAAGACACCGTCGAGATTCGTCGCCATCAGCCGGCGCCATTGCGCGAAATCCACCTCCGACTGATCGCCGACATCGGCGATGCCGGCATTGGCGACGAGCAAATCGATGGCACCGAGACCCGCCTCAACTTCTTCGACCATAGCGCCGACCGCAGCTTCTTCCGAGACATTAGCGCGCACGACAAACGCTTTACGGCCCTCGGCCTCGACCAGATTCGCGGTCTCTCGCGCGCAAGCCTCATTGCCAACATAATTGACTGCCACATCGGCTCCGCCTCGCGCCAAATGCACGGCAACCGCCCGGCCGATACCACGGGAGCCCCCTGTTACCAGTGCTGTGCGCCCTGCAAATTCGCCGTCCGCCATCATGCGCTCCTGCCGTCAGTCTTCAGATCGCGGCAACTTGACCGATCCCGCCACGCTCGGCAAGGTGCTCAGCATGATACGGACACTTATCTCTCTGCTAGCCCTTGCCGTAAGCGGCCAAGCTGCGGCGCAATCGGAGGCGCTCCGCGAGCGCCACACCGAGGTTCAACGCCTGTTCCAGGTTGGACAGTACGAGCAGGCGCTGCCCCACGCCGAGCAAGCTGCCGAGATGTCGGCCGCGGAGTTTGGGACCACGCACCCGACCACCGCGGTGTTGTTGTTCAATCTCGCCGAAGTGCGCCGCTTCAGCGGCCATCTCGACCAGGCGCTGATAAGCTATGGCGAAGCGCTGGCGATCCGGGAGGCAGCCTTCGGCCCGGATCACCTGAAGACGGCGGACACCCTGAGCGCCATGGCGACGACGCATGATCTGCGTGGCGACATGGACACTGCCGAACCACTGCATGACCGGGCGCTGCGCATCATGGAGAGCATGCTGGAATCGCTGCAAAACGAGGCCAGCATGGCAAGGCGCCTGGCGCGCTCAGCCTCGATCTACCGCGCCCGCCGACTCGCCAACAGGGCCATGGAATATCATCGCGACGGCAACCTCGAAGACGCCGAATGGCTGCTGCTGAGCGCCGCCAACGCTATCGAGACCAGCGACGGCGAGAACAGCCGCGAGCTAACGCCCGTGCTCACTAGCCTGGCACGCTTCCTGCACGCCACGGGACGGGGGGGCGAGGCCGAGGCGGTAGAGCAGCGGCTGGCAGCGCTGAATGCGCCATCTCGATGACGGCGCGAATCAGCTTGACCTCCCCATGGCGTCGAAGCTCGCGTTGATCTTGGCGAGCACCAGCCGCGTGGTGATCAACTCCACGAGCAGACCATGCGGTCGCCCGACACCTACATGAACGACGTGCTCGTGTTCTTGAGCAGGCACCCCTGAGGCCGAACCGACGATCCGACCACACCCGTTCATAGTCATGCAAACTATGTGTCCAGTAGCCGTTTGGCGAAGGCGTTGGGCTCGCTATCAGCCATGAGTTGATCGAGGCCATGGGTGGCAGAATAGATTTCGACAAGGTGCCGGATAAAGGCAAACCCTTCTGGATAGAAATTTTGCTCGCCTAGAACCAGAACACGATCTTGCAAAAGTCGGTGGGCGAGTCGGAATCACCATCCAGCCTCCGCACGCAAAGGCTTCGCCTTACGACACATGACCACCGTAGCGGCGGGCCTCGTCGTACATGGCCAACACGTTAGCCGGGGGCACGTCGGGCTGGATGTTATGCACCGCTGTCAACACCAAACCACCGCCTTCACCCAGGGTGTCAATGATGTGGCGAGTCTCACAGCGCACCTCTTCCTCGTCACCCTGGGGCATTACGCATTGGGTATCGATACCACCCCAGAAGGCCATCTTGTCGCCGAAATCGCGCTTCAGGCGCTCCGGCTCCATGCCCTTGGCGGCCACCTGCACCGGGTTGATGGCATCGACGCCGATCTCGGCTAGGTCGTCGATCAGGTCGGCGACGGCGCCGCAGGAGTGGAACACCACCTTGACGTCAGCGGCCTGCTTGACCCGACCGATCACCTTGGCCTGGTGCGGCTTGATCATTTGGCGGTAGATCTGGGGACTAAAAACGGTCGTCTGCTGGGTCGACATATCGTCGCCGAAAAATACGATATCTATAAAATCGCCAGCCTCGGCGAGGGCGTTTTCCGCCACCCTGGCGCAATATTCGCTGCCGTGCTCCATCATCTGGTTGGCCATCTCGGGTCGCTTGTAGAGGTCGACCAGCCACTCGGCATAGCCGCGCAGGAATTGGGCCTCGTGAACCACGCCGAGGCGGATGTTGAGAATGATGGCGTGGTCACCAGCCTCCCGCAAAGCCTGAGCGCGCTCGCGAAAACCGCGGTAGAGCCCGGGATTGTCGGAATCCGGCCAATCGTGGCTTTCGACGTCTGCCAGCGTCGCACCTTTGTGCTGGAAGGGACCGCCGACGTTGAGATAGGGACCGTCGCCCGTTTTACCCCAGACGGCACCCCATTCGTCGACGAAGCTGTCCTCGTCGATGTCGCGTTGATAGCCACCCTCGTAGGGGCTGAGCGCAAGCAGTCGAGTGTCAACGTCAAAATAGTCGAGCACCGAGCTGTGGGGCACCGGGCAGCGCCCACGCCGCATGCCCATCTCGACATCGTGCTGGAGCCCCATGTGCCGCTTGAGCTTTTCGTATGCGGTGAAATAGACGGTGCTGGCATAGGTGCCACCGAGGTCGACCGGTACCCGGTCCGGTTGTTGATGGTTGAGAGCGGCCAGAACACGCTCCCTGCGGGTCATGCTCATTATCGTTATCCCCAATTTCGGGCCACCATCGCACCATGCCGGCCGGGAACCGCCTCCACCGCAACAGTGTAGCCAGCCGCAGCGGTGTCAGCAACTCCGGTCAGATTTTCACTATCTGAGAGAGCCTGACTCAAAAGCGTTCAATTCTATCAGACGCCAGCCGTTTGAGAGCATGGGCGGCAACCTAGACTTCGGCAGCGTCGTCAATAAGGGCGCACCTTGTGGATAGAGTTCCCGACCGCCTGAGAAATACGCGCCGCACCGGCGAAGTCGATGTATGCTTTATGCGCACAAGGTTGACCGATATCTCTTGGGAGTGGGTGATGCGCAATGTAGCGGTCTTGGACGACTATCAGGGGGTGGTGCACGAGGTGGTCGACTGGTCGGGACTACCCGATGGGTTCTCGTTGAGCGTCTTTGATGACCATCTCGACGACCAGGATTCTGTGGTGGCGCGGCTTGCGGACTTCGAGATCGTGGTCATGAACCGCGAGCGCACGCCCTTTCACCGCTCGCTGCTCGAAAGACTACCCAATCTTGAACTTCTGATCACCAACGGCATGCGTAACCTCTCGATCGACCTTGCGGCCGCGGCCGACCAAGGCATCACGGTATGCGGCACGCGTATGCGTGGCAATGGCACGGCGGCGCTTACCTGGGGGCTGATCCTGAGTCTATTGCGCAATATCCCGCGCGAGGACCGCGGCATGCGCGAGGGCGGCTGGCAGACGACGCTGGGGCACGACCTTGCCGGGGCAACGCTGGGGATTGTCGGGTTGGGGCGCATCGGCGCTCAGGTGGCAAAGGTCGCCCAAGCCTTTGGCATGGAGGTCACGGCCTGGAGCCCGAACCTCACCGATGAGCGCACCGCCGAGGTGGGCGTCAGGCGTGTGGACAAGGCGACGCTGTTTGCAGAGGCTGACGTTATTACCCTCCACATGGTGCTGAGCGAGCGCTCGCGCGGGCTTGTCGCGGCCGCGGACCTCGGACGAATGAAGAAGACGGCCTATCTAGTCAACACCTCTCGAGGGCCGTTGGTCGACGAGCATGCGCTGCTGCAGGTGCTGCGGAACGGCGACATTGCGGGTGCCGGCCTCGATGTCTACGACATCGAGCCGCTGCCTGCCGGACATCCTTTGCGCAGCTTGCCGAATACCGTTCTCACGCCCCATCTCGGCTATGTCACCGAGGAGAATTACAGTGTGAGCTTTGCCGACGCGATCGAGAACATCATCGCCTGGAGCAAAGGCACGCCCGTACGGGTGCTGACAGAGGGTTAGAGCGAAATAGACGAAGCCGTTAACCAGCCGAGCTTTTGCCCTCTACCGCTGCCAGACCAGCTGACAACACAGAGCCCAGACATGGATTTCACTCTCCCCGACGATCTTGTCGATTACCTGGCGCGCCTTGATGCCTTCATCAAAGCCGAGATCGCGCCCTTGCAGGGGACAGACGACAACGAGCGTTTCTTCGACCACCGCCGCGAATGGGCGCGCACGGATTTCGAGGCCGGTGGCCTACCACGCCCAGAATGGGAGGCACTGTTGGCGAAGGCCGTGCACCGCGCCGACAAGGCGGGTTTCTATCGCTTGGCCCTACCGTCGGAATTCGGCGGCAACGACGGCTCTAATCTTTGGATGGCAGTGATTCGCGAGCATCTTGCGGCCAAGGGGCTGGGGTTGTTCAACGACCTGCAGAACGAGCATTCGATCGTCGGCAATTTTCCGGTCATACTTATGCTGCGGGACTTTGGCACGGAGGCGCAGAAGGCGGAGTTCATCGTCGGCGCGCTGGAGGGACGCTACAGCTTCGCCTTCGGCTTGACCGAGCCCGGTCACGGCTCGGACGCTACCCACATGGCGACGCGCGCAGTGCCTGAAAGCCGCAACGGTATTGACGGTTGGCGCATCGACGGTGCCAAGATGTGGATCACTGGTATGCATCGGGCGAGCCATTGCGTTGTCTTCGCGCGCTCCGATGGCGATGCGGGTGACGCCCACGGCATCACAGCCTTCTTGGTGCCGCGCGAGACGCCGGGGCTGGTCATCGAGGAATATCTCTGGACCTTTAACATGCCGACCGACCACCCGCGCCTCTCCTTGAGCGATCTTTGGGTGCCGGCGGAGGCCCAGTTCGGCAAGCGCAGCAGAGGCCTTGCCTTAGCTCAGGCCTTTGTGCACGAGAACCGCATCCGCCAAGCCGCTTCATCCTTGGGTGCTGCCTGCTACTGCATCGAGGAGAGCGTGGCCTACGCCCGCACGCGCAAGCCCTTCGGCAAGGCGTTGGCCGGCAACCAGGCGATCCAGTTCCCTCTGGTCGAGCTCGCGACGCAAGCGGAGATGCTGCGCCTGCTGATCCGCAAAACCGCTTGGGAGATGGACCAGATGCCCCACCCCGAGGTCGAGAAGCGCCTCTCCGACAAGGTTTCGATGTGCAACTACTGGGCCAACCGCCTGGTCTGCGAAGCCGCCGACCGGGCCATGCAGGTGCATGGCGGCATCGGCTACTCGCGCCACAAGCCCTTCGAGCACATCTACCGCCACCACCGCCGCTACCGCATCACCGAAGGCGCCGAGGAGATCCAGATGCGCAAGGTCGCGGCATACCTGTTCGGTTATCTTGGCCCACGCCGCGACGAGCTAGGCCGGGTTTAAGGGACGGGCTTTTGTCGGCACACGCCCTGAACGGGAAAAATGAGCTGTAAAGGACCGTTTGCGGGCCACCGCGCGCTCCATCTTTGCCTGTTCTACCCATCTTGTATACTCGATGCGCATTATGTCGGACCCCTTCGATCTTAGCGATGTGGCGCCCGCACCACCTTTGGCGCCGCCTGCCGCACCGGCCTATCTCGACAGCCTTAACGACGCGCAGCGTGCCGCCGTCGAGGCAACGGATGGGCCTGTCCTGGTGCTGGCCGGCGCCGGCACTGGCAAGACCCGGGTGCTGACCACGCGCCTCGCGCACATCCTCGATTCCGGCCTCGCACATCCCGGTGAGACGCTAACCGTCACTTTCACCAACAAGGCCGCACGCGAGATGAAGGAGCGCGTCGAAGGGCTGCTCGGGCGCTCGGTCGAAGGCTGGTTCCTCGGCACCTTCCACGCCATGGCGGCGCGCGTGCTGCGACGACATGCGGAGCTAGTGGGGCTCGAATCGAGCTTCACGATCATCGATACCGACGACCAGCTACGCCTGATCAAGCAGGTCATGGTGGCCAACGACCTCGACGACAAGAAATGGCCGGCGCGCTCGCTCGCCGCCATCATCGGCCGCTGGAAGGACCGCGGCCTAGTGCCGGACAAGGTCTCTGGCGACGAGGCCGGCGAGTTCGCCAATGGCCGCGCGGTCGAACTCTATCGCCAGTACCAGACGCGGCTTGCGGAACTCAACGCCGCCGATTTCGGCGACCTCTTGCTGCACAATCTCACGGTTTTCGGCAGGGATGCCGCCGTGCTCGCCGAGTACCAACAGCGATTCCGTTACATTCTCGTCGATGAGTACCAGGACGCCAACGTGGCGCAATATCTATGGCTGAGATTACTCGCCCAAACTCATCGCAATATCTGCTGCGTCGGAGACGACGACCAGTCGATCTATGCCTGGCGCGGTGCCGAGGTTGGCAACATCCTGCGCTTCGAGAAGGAGTTCCCAGGCGCCCGCATCATCCGCCTCGAAAGCAACTACCGTTCGACCGGACATATCCTCGCCGCTGCTTCGGGCCTAATCACCCACAACGAAGGCCGGTTGGGCAAGACCCTATACCCGGCCAGCGAGGCGCTCGGAGACAAAGTGCGCGTGCTCGGCACCTGGGACGGTAACGACGAGGCAAGTACGGTCTCGGAAGCTATCGAGGCCTTGCAGCGCGACGGCCACGCCTTGCACGAGATGGCAATTCTTGTCCGCGCGGGCTTCCAGACCCGCGCCTTCGAGGAGCGCTTCCTGCAGATCGGCCTGCCCTATCGCGTGATCGGAGGCTTACGCTTCTACGAGCGGCTGGAGGTTCGCGACGCTATCGCCTACTTGCGCGCCCTGGCCCAACCGGCTGACGACCTCGCCTTCGAACGTATCGTCAACAAGCCCAAGCGTGGCATCGGCGACGCCAGCCTGCGCACAGTCAATCTGCACGCCCGCACCCGCGGTATCCCCTTGCAGGCGGCGGCGCGCGAATTGATCGAGACCGATGAGCTGCGCGGACGTGCGCGCAAGGCGTTGGCAGAGCTGCTCAACAATCTCGAGCGCTGGCGCATCTCGCGCACCACCATGGCATTACGCGAGCTCGCGAGCATTGTGCTGGACGAATCCGGCTACATCGAGATGTGGCGCAACGACCGCTCGGTCGATGCGCCGGGCAGGCTGGAAAACCTCAAGGAACTAGTCAACGCGCTTGATGAGTTCGACAACCTGGAAAGCTTTCTGGAGCACGTTAGTCTGATCATGGAGAATGCCGAGGCGGTCGACAACGACATGGTCAACGTGATGACTTTGCACGGTGCCAAGGGGCTAGAATTTGACAGCGTCTTCCTACCCGGCTGGGAGGAGGAGCTGTTTCCCAACCGGCGCTCGCTCGAGGAAGGCGGCGTAACAGCGCTGGAGGAGGAGCGGCGATTGGCCTATGTCGGGCTGACGCGCGCGCGCCACCGCGCCGTCGTGCTCTATGCCGCCAACCGCCTGACCTACGGCCAATGGCTGAGCGCGGCGCCGTCGCGCTTCGTGGCGGAGCTGCCTGAGGATCATGTACAGCGCGAAAGCGTCTCCGCCGCCTATTACGCGGGCTTCGGCGATGCGGACGCAGTTGATCCGACAAGCTTTGATCGCCCGAGCTTCGGCGGGCGCACCAGCAGCTGGCGCCGCCACACGAGCCATGCGCCGATACCTGCCATAGAGACCCAGGACCATGCACCCGGCACTTTCGCGCAAGGATCGCGCGTCTTTCACCAGAAGTTCGGCTACGGGCAAATTTTAGCGATCGACGGCAACAAGCTGGAGATCGCCTTCGACAAGGCTGGCACCAAGAAAGTTATGGATAGCTTCGTCAACCCGGCCTAACGGTAGCGTGATAGATAACAGGTGACTGGTCTCCAGAATAACTTTCTGCTCTGTTACTAATGAATTGTGCACTATTGATATAGTCGTACTCCTGATCGTCGACACAAGCTAAATCACAGTACACCCAAAAATTATCGGTTCGCCCTCCCGAGATCAGCGCCTTTTTCTTTTCTCGGGATCCGGCTTCGCGTAAGCCTGGAATTATGCTTTGGCAAATTACCCTCAGTGTGCCGCGCGAGGCAACCGATGCGTTCGAGGCGGCGCTCGATCCGTTCGCGTTTTCGCAGACTCTATGGCCAAGCGCCCATAACAAGATGGGCTTGGAGGCGCTGTGCACTGCCCCCCCTGAGCCGGATGCGCTCGACCAGTCCTTGAGAATCGCAGCGGCTGCCACCGGCATCGAGATGCCACTGCTTCACGTCGCGCCCATGCCGCATCAGGATTGGCTAGCGCTTGGCTTAGCCGGGCTCAAGCCGGTGCGCGCGGGCCGCTTCACCGTGCGCGGCGCCCACCATACCCCACAACCCGGCACGCTCGATTTGTTAGTGGAGGCGGGGCAGGCTTTCGGCACCGGACACCACGCGAGCACGGCAGGATGCCTGACCATGCTCTGCAATCTGGCGCGGGGGCATCGTTTCACGCGCGCTCTCGATATGGGTTGCGGCAGCGGCGTGCTAGCCATGGCCATGGCGCAGCTATGGCGCCGCCCTGTCCTGGGAATCGATATCGACCCTCTGGCCGTAGCGACGGCTCAGGAGAACGCGCGGCGCAACCATCTCGGGCCATGGCTACGCTTCGTCTCCGGCAACGGCTACCGCGCGCGCGCCGTATTAACGGGAGCGCCGTTTGACATTGTCGCCGCGAACATTCTAGCCCGGCCGCTGGCGAAAATGGCGCCCACCCTATCGCGCGCCTTGGCGCCAAGCGGTTTCGCCATCCTCGCCGGTCTGCTTATCGGCCAGGAGACTTCGGTGCTAGCCGCCCACCGAGCAGTGGGGCTGATACCGCGTCGACGTTGGCGGCGGGACGGCTGGTCGGTGTTGGTGCTACAGACCGTTGGCTAGCTGACCCAGCGGCAAAAATGTGCCACGACATTGTCGATGGTATCGTTAAACGCGCGCGCCTGAAGGCGGCGACCACGCGTCACCAGCGGCTGGATCTGATCTGCGGTCAACCCGTACAGTCCGCTGTCGGATCCGCGGGCAGCCGGCTCGCTAACAAAACCGTGCATTCTTGAACCTCCTTGTTTGACTGCCCTGGCCGGCCGCGACGCGACTGTCAGCGCGTGCCGCCGGAGCCGAACATGGTTGGGAGTAACTTCAGCGCATTGCACATAGGCATTATCATCAACTTATCAATCGATCGTTCGAATTACTCATAGCGGTGCTGTTATGCACGAACTGCAATGCTTGACGGTTCCATCTCCGCCCCTGTACGCCGCAAGGCAAGAAATGCCCTGAGTGCTGGAGATAAGGAGAGATGGTAGACAGTAACAGCGCACATCTTGCCCTTCTGCGCGAGGAACTCGCGCGGCGCGGCCTTGATGGCTTCGTGGTGCCTCGCGCCGACGAGCATCAGGGCGAACATGTACCGTTCAGTGCCGAGCGCCTAGCCTGGGTGACCGGGTTCACGGGCTCTGCCGGAACCGCCGTGATACTGGCTGCTCGTGCCGCCCTGTTTGTCGATGGCCGTTACACACTGCAGGGCGCGACCGAGACTATGGGCACCGGCATCGAGATAGTTCACGTCACCGAGCGGCAGTTCGATGACTGGCTTGTCGAAGCCTTGTCCGAGGACATGCGCCTCGGCTACGATCCGCGCCTGCACACTGGCGAGGGGCGCAAGCGTCTGGAAAAGGTATGCAAGCGTGCCACCGCCCACCTCGTGCCGACCGACGGCAATCCCGCCGACGCGGTCTGGCAGAACCGACCCGCCCCGCCGCTAGCGCTTGTCGTCGCCCATACCAACGAATTCACCGGCCGCTCGTCCGAGGACAAGCGCAAGACCATCGGCTCGACCTTGGCCAAGGAAAAATGCGACGCCGCCGTCATCACGCTACCAGACTCCCTTGCCTGGCTACTTAACCTGCGTGGCGGTGATGTGCCCAACACGCCGTTACCGCTAAGCTTCGCCATCCTCTCGCGGGACGGCACCGTGGCGCTGTTCATAGACCAGCGCAAGCTCTCACCCGGGCTCGACCGACACCTTGGCAAGGATGTCACAATACAAGCGCCCGATGGGCTCGGCCCGACACTGCGCGCGCTCGGCGAAGCAGGCAAAACTGTTCGCGCAGATCCTGCGACAGCATCGGCCTGGGTGCTCGACGAACTTGCCGAAGGCGGCGCCATTGTTGTCGAAGGAACTGATCCCTGCCTCCGGCCGAAGGCGATCAAGAACGAGACCGAGCTCTCTGGCACGCGGGCCGCGCATCGGCGCGACGGAGTCGCTGTCACCCGCTTTCTGCATTGGCTCGATCGGGAAGCCGCAAGCGGCGCGCTGACTGAGATCGCTGCCGCGGACCACCTCGAAGCCCTGCGCCGCCAGGGCAAGCATTTCCGCGATCTCAGCTTTCCCACCGTCTCCGGTGCTGGCGCCAACGGCGCCATCGTGCATTACCGGGTGACGCCCGAGAGCAATCGCAAGCTCGAGAGCGGCTCGCTCTACCTGGTGGACTCCGGCGCGCAATATCTCGACGGCACCACTGACATCACGCGTACCGTCGCCATCGGCAGCCCTAGCGAGGAGATGCGCGACCGCTTCACGCGCGTCCTTAAAGGGCACATTGCGCTCGCCACTGCGCGCTTCCCCGTCGGCACCCGCGGCAGCCAACTCGATACACTGGCGCGGCTCGCACTGTGGAAGGTAGGGCTCGACTACGACCACGGTACGGGCCACGGGGTCGGCAGCTATCTGAGCGTCCACGAAGGTCCGCAGCGCATCTCCAAACGGGGCGGCGATGCCGCGCTTGAGCCGAACATGATCGTCTCCAACGAGCCTGGCTATTACAAGGCCGAGGGCTACGGCATCCGCATCGAGAATCTGGTCGCGGTCAAGACGCTCGGAAAACCCGAGGGTGGCGAGCGCGAGTTGCTCGGCTTCAAGACTCTGACCCGCGCGCCCATCGACCGCACCCTGATCGACACCACACTGCTCGACGACAGCGAGGTGGCCTGGCTCGACGCCTACCATGCCGAGGTGCGCAAGACCCTAACGCCGCTGCTCGATGCCAAGACCGCAGCTTGGCTGACCGCCGCGACAGCGCCGCTGCGTTAGAATACACCTCGCCTGCTCCGGGGCTATTGCGCCTGCGCAATAGACCTGCTCCAGTTCCACGGCTAGGCGCCGTTTCAACGACCTTGCAACAGGAGAACCGGCCCCAACCAAAACATTCACATGAGTCGAAGCGGCGTAACACCTTGCCGCTTTAAAAACTTTCGGTGAGGGGGAGACGTATTACCCGCCGGTGATGATCCTCAGACGCCCCAAAAAGCCGGCAATGCGCCCGGCGTTAACACCGACGTCGGAGCGCCCGACACGGCTGGCGGAGCGCATGTCGACGCGCGTGCCAGAGCCAGCCGCCGCGATGCGCAACACCACGTCGTCGCGAAACTTAAAGTAGGGTGTCATGACCGTGGCCTCGATGCGGCCTTCCGCGGGCGCGCTGGCGACAACCTCCCAGCCCTCGCTCTCAACCAGGGCCAGTACCTTGTCGAAGACCACACTTGGCGCCTCGCTGGTCTCCACCGGCGACAGATCGGGATAGCCGGACCGCTGCTGCGCTGCGTTCTGCTGCAACACTATTTCGGCGGTATATTCGAGGCCATTGAGCTTATCCAGACTGACCTGGGCGAAAGCCTCACGGGCGCCCACCACATCGACAAAATCCGGCGGGTTAGCCGTATCTGTAGTGATGTCGTGGATGAAGGGGTTGCTCCGCACCTTCATGTACAGTTCAGCGATCTTGCCGCCGCCGCCAAAGCCGAGCACGATGGCGATAAGCGCCGCCACAAAGCCCCGCTTGGGCGCCCCGCGCATGGTCGCACCAAGCCCGATCAAACCGAACACGCCAGCAGCAATGCCAGCATAGGCTGCGTACTGGACGATGGTGCCGAGCGCAAATTTATAGTCCCAGTGCAGCTCCGGCGGCAGGAAGGGAAACTCCCCCTGGCCGGCACGATAGCCCACGGCGGCGACAAACAAGGCGCCTACCGAGACAATACCAAGCACCGCTCCCAGTGCTGCAAATCTTGAATACCGCCTGACGGCCAAAGCCCGGGTGTCAGCCATTTTGCCCTCCAAGTTCCGTTGGGCGCGGTTGTTGCCGTATGGCAGCATATTTCCACCCCATCAACCATATACCCGCATGGTGGTAGCCATACCACCGGATGCGCACGCCATCACTTAGGAAATGTGCACCCTGGCGCACGCTCCGCCATGACTTCGGGATCGACCGGGGTCAACCGAAAAGCTGGAGACGAGCCATGACAAAGCGTCACGAAACAGCGCGCCACACCAACGCCCTGCGCGCTTAGCTCGATTAACGTATTCGACCGGTTCCATAGCGGCGTTTCGGTCGCCCCTTCAGAGTAACAGCGGATTCTCAATATCCTCTGTAAGACACTGCTGTAACTCGATTACGCTGACGCGGCTTAGGGCGTGTTCGTAAGCTCATACCACTCGACCTCGCTGAGTACAGCAACGCCTCGCTCTTGGGCCTTTTTGAGCTTCGAGCCGGCGTCAACGCCGGCAACCAGATAGTCGGTTCTTGCTGACACCAAGCCCGCCACTTTAGCGCCCAGCTCCTGCGCCCGCGCCTTGGCCTCGGAGCGGCTCATGGTTTTGAGTTTGCCCGTAAAGACCACAGTCTTGCCAGCAACGGGCGACGCCGATCCCGCCGCAATAAAATTCTCGATCGTCAGCGCCGCAGCAAGTACCGAGACCGCCTCCTGGTTATGACGCTCGGCAAAAAAATCGACAATATCCGCCGCTACCTTGTGTCCGATGCCATCGATCGCCACCAGACCAGCATAGGCCTCGCTTTCCCCGTCCCTCGCCTCGTCCATAGCCGCCGTTAAGCCGGCCAGGCTGCTATAGACCTGCGCCAACAAGCGCGCATTGGCCTGGCCGATCTGACGTATGCCGAGCGCATAGACGAAGCGGTCGAGACCGATTCGCCGCCGCCTCTCAATCGCCATCAGTAGATTATGTACCGAGGTCTCGCCCCAACCCTCGCGCTCCGCCAGCGCCTCGGCGTGCACGCCAAGGCGGAACAGATCAGCGGGTTGGCGCACCAGCCCATCTTCCCAGAAAGCAGCAATCTGCTTCTCGCCCAAACCCTCGATATCGAAAGCGTCGCGGCTGACAAAATGCCGCAGGCGCTCGACCGCCTGGGCCGGACAGATCAGCCCACCGGTGCAGCGGCGCACCGCTTCCCCCGGCTCACGCACAGCGCTCGAGTCGCAGACCGGACAGGTCTCGGGCATCACAAACGGCACCGCCCCCTTGGGGCGCTTCTCGAGTACCACTTCAACCACCTGAGGAATCACATCGCCTGCGCGCTGGACGACAACCGTATCGCCGACGCGGACGCCCTTCTCCGCAATCAGCTCTTCATTATGCAGGCTGGCGCGCGAGACCACCACGCCGCCGACCGTGACGGGCGCCAGATTGGCAACAGGCGTCAGGGCACCCGTGCGCCCGACCTGGATGGTGATACCTTCGAGTCGGGTGGTGGCACGCTCGGCCGGAAACTTGTGCGCGATGGCCCAGCGCGGGCTACGGCTGATAGTGCCGAGGCGTTCCTGCCAGTCGAGCCGGTCGACCTTGTAAACAACGCCATCAATATCATAGTCGAGATCGGCGCGGCCATCGACGACCCTCTTATAGTAGCGGAGCATGGCAGCGAGATCGGTGCAGCGCGCTGCCCATCCGTCGAGCCGGAAACCGAAGCCGCCCAAACGGTCGCGGGCCTGCCACAGGGTGTCGCCAAGCGGATCGCTGATCTCGCCCCAGGCATAGGCCGCAAAGCTGAGCCGCCGCGACGCGGTAATCGCTGGGTCGATCTGGCGCAGGCTGCCCGCGGCACTGTTGCGCGGATTGGCGTAGAGCGGCTCCTCCGCCGCCTCACGTGCGTCGTTGAGAGCGGCGAAATCCGGCTTCGCCATGTAGACCTCGCCACGCACTTCCAGGATGGCCGGCGGATCACCCTCTAGGCTGTCGGGAACATCATCCAGCGTGCGTAGGTTCGCCGTGACGTCCTCACCTTCGCGGCCGTCGCCGCGCGTCAGCCCCAAGGCCAATTCTCCGTTCTCGTAACGCAGAGAGGCCGACAGACCGTCGATCTTCGGCTCGGCCACGGTGACCAGATCGCCATCCTCGTCGAGATCGAGGAAACGCAGGATACGGGCGCGAAACTCGGTCACATCGTCTTCGGAAAAGGCATTGCCAAGAGATAGCATTGGCACGGCATGAGCCATGCGGCGAAATCCGTCCGCCAAGGGCGCGCCGACGCGATGGGAAGAGCTATCAGCCCGGACCAGCGCGGGGAAAAGTGCCTCGATCTCATCGTTGCGCCGACGCAGGCCATCATAGTCCGCATCCGAGATCTCAGGTGCATCGTGGGCGTAATAGCGCTCGTCGTAATAGACGATAAGCTGGGCCAGACGCTTGAGTTCGGCTGCCGCCGCTGTCTCGTCAAGCTCAGCGATAGGGGTGCTCATGCGCCGCCCCCCCCAATCAGGCTATCGGCCGCGGCGCGGGCGCTTTCTGTCACCTCAGCGCCGGCCAGCATGCGCGCGATTTCTTCGCGGTGCTCGTCCGCCGCCAAAGCCTTGATTCCCGTCACCGTGCTGCCCTTGCCGTTTTGCTTGGCTACCCGAAAATGGCAGTCGGCACGTGCCGCCACCTGTGGTAAGTGTGTAACCACCAGCACCTGTGAGGTCTCGGCCAAGCGCGCCAGACGCTTGCCGATCGCATCGGCAACCGCACCGCCGACGCCACTGTCAATCTCATCGAAGACCAGGCTCGACGTACCCATGCTGGCGGAGAGTGCCACGCACAGGGCGAGCATGAAGCGTGACAGCTCGCCGCCGGACGCAATATCGCTCAGCGGTGCGACCGGCTGGCCGCGATTGGTCGCGATACGAAAGCGCACTCGCTCCGCTCCGGTCGGACCCCAACGGCTGTCGTCCAACTGCTCTAGCGTAGTGACGAAGCTTACCTTGCTAAGATGTAGTGCGCCCAGCTCACCACTCACGGCTCTGTCCAGCCGCTTTACGGCCATCTTACGGCCATCGCTCAAGGCCTGGACGGCGGTAACAAAATCTGCATGTGCGACCTCCGCCGTTTGGCGCAGAGTCGCTAGACCTGCTTCGCTGACGTCGAACGCCACCAGTTGTGCCGCCAGCCGCTCGCGCGTCTCCGGCAAGGTATCGACCGCGCAATCGTAGCGCCTGGCCGCCGCACGTAAGGCGAACAGGCGCTCCTCCACCTGCTCAAGCCGGCCTGGGTCGGCATCAAGCGCCGTCGCCGCGGCATCGAGCTGCAGGCCGGCCTCGCCGATCTCGATCAAAGCCTTATCGAGCGCACCGGCTGCGGCGTCGAGGGCGCCGGCAGCGGAAACGCGCACCCGTTCCACAGCGCGCTGGGCGATAGTCAGGGTCTCCTCAACCGGGCGCCCGTCGCCGGCAAACGCCTTGGCCGCCTCGTCTAGCGCAGCGGCGATGCTCTCCGCCGCCATCATGCGGCTACGCTCGGCCGCCAGGTGCACTTCCTCTCCGATCTCAGGCGCAAGTTCATCGAGCATCGCCAGCGCGCCTTCCAGGGCTTCTCGATCGGCGCGGTCGGCCTCAGCCGCTGCCTCCGCATCGCACAAGACCGCGTCCGTCTCGCGCCACCGGGCGTGCGCTTTTGCAACGGCCCGTCGCGCCTCACCAAGCCCACCGAAGGCATCGAGCGCCTCGCGATGGGTCACCGTGTCCATCAGCCCGAGCTTGTCGTGTTGCCCATAGACTTGAACCAGCAGCCCGCCGAGCTCTGCAAGCGCGGCAACGGTGACCGGTGCATCGTTGACAAAGGCGCGACTCCGGCCGTCAGCACCGAGGCTGCGGCGCAATACCAGCTCGTCGCCGACGTCAAGGTCGCGCTCGGCGAGCCAGACCCGGGCCGCAGGCGAAGCCTGGAAAACCGCGCTGACGCTCGCGCGCTCAGCGCCGGCACGAAGCAATCCCGCATCCGCACGCCGTCCAAGCGCCAAGCCTAAGGCATCGAGAAGGATGGATTTGCCAGCCCCGGTCTCGCCGGTGAGCACGCAGAAGCCCGCCGCCAGGTCGAGATCCAGGCTTTTGATCAGTATGACATTGCGAATTGACAGGCGCGCCAACATGCCCCTTCCCCAGCCCACGCCCCCAGCGACGCGCTCAGAAAATCCGCGCCAGCCACGAGCTCTCGTTCAGGCGCGGCTCAAGTTCCTCTTCCTGCAGCAGCACGTATGCCTCGCGGTACCATTGGCTGCCCGGAAAGTTATGGCCCAACACCGCCGCCGCCGCCTGCGCCTCGCCAACCACGCCAAGCGCGAGATAGCACTCGGTCAGACGCAGCAGGGCCTCCGGCGCGTGGCTTGTGGTCTCATACTCGCTGATAACGTTGCGAAAGCGGTTGATGGCCGCAAGGTAGAATTCGAGGCCCTGGTATGTTCGCCCGACTTCCATCTCCTTGCCCGCCAAATGATCGCGGGC
This sequence comes from Alphaproteobacteria bacterium, assembly GCA_030739735.1. Lineage (NCBI taxonomy): Bacteria > Pseudomonadati > Pseudomonadota > Alphaproteobacteria > Alphaproteobacteria bacterium. The sequence goes on from JASLYQ010000009.1 coordinate 53,881, forward strand.
CAGAGAAATCTTGAGAGCGGCATCGCGGGCATAGCGTGTATCGGGATAGCGTAGAACGACGTCTTCGAAGGCTTCGAGCGCCAATTCCGTGTTGCGCTGATCCCGGCCGACGTCGGAGATCTGCTCGTAGAACGACAAGCCGACGAGATAGCGCGCGTAGGGCGCGTCACTGCTGCCCGGATGTAGCTCGATGAAGCGCTCCGCTGCCAGCACGGTCTCATCGTAATTGGTGCTTTGGTAATGGGCGAAGGCCGACATCAACTGCGCTTTCGTGGCCCAAACCGAATAGGGATGCTGTCGCTCGACTTCCTCGAAGGCGGCCGCAGCCGCATCGTAGGATTCCGCCAACAGCAGATCCATAGCCTCGTTATAGAGGTCCTCCACGGGGCGCTCGACATAAACTTCCTCGTCACCGCCGCTGCAACCGGCAAAGGCCAAGCCGAGCACGCAAAGGAGGGTCAACGTCAGCACGCGGCTTCGCCGCCGGATAGTCGATATTGTTTGTGAAGAGCTCGTCATCACTTTCCAAGTGGCGGTGAGTATACCACCTCCAAAGTAAGCGCCTAGCGTCAAAAGCAACCTCCAAGGCGCAGTTTTTCTTGCTTACTGCCGGCAGCTTGTGCCTTGACAATTCGGGTCATAACGCGCGTAGAATGCACAGTGCGTCGGTTTCGGGAGGAGTTTGGCGCCACTACACCCCTAGGGAGGACTTCAATGAAAAACCTCAAGTTTCTTGCCGTTGCCGGCCTTGTCGGCGCGGCTATGACCGTCAGCACCGCGGCAAGCGCATGTTCGACGGATGATCTCGACGGCTGCATCGGCAAGCCGTGGGTCGACGGCAACGTCATGGAAACCCCGCTCGGCTCCAAGTGGTGGCCGAACGCAATGTGGGGCGAGGGCGACCAAGCCGGCTCGACCAACTGGTTCAAGAAGTCTGACGTCGTGCTGCGCGCTATCGCGCAGATCAAGCAGGGCAAGACCCTGACGCTGGGCCATGACTACCACGCGGACATGCCACTATTCGGTGCGCGTAAGTTCGCGCTGCGCATTCCGGGCACGCCGACGGGTGGCCCTTACGGTCCCAATGCGATCATGTGGAACGACGAATTCCTGGCTACTGAAATCGGCCAGGTTGGCACGCAGTTCGATGGTCTCGGCCATATCGGCGTGCAGGTCGGCGCCAACGGCGATAAGAACGAAATGCGCTGGTATAACGGCTTCTCAGCGGCCGAGATGGGCAGCCCATACGGCCTGCTGAAGCTTGGCATCGAGCACCTACATCCAATCGTCGCGCGTGGCATCCTGATTGATGTCGCCGGCTATCGCGGCATCGACAGCATGGAGGCTGGCGAGGTCATCAGCATGGACGACGTGCGCGGCGCGTTGGCCAAGCAGGGCATGAGCGACTACTCTGGAATGCCTGGTGACGCCATCATCTTCCGCACCGGCTGGGAGAGCCATTGGGAAGACCCGGCCACCTACAATGCCGGCTGCCCCGGCACCGGCATGGAAGTGGCGCGCTGGGTTGCCGAGGACATTCAGGCTGGCGTGACCGGTGCCGATACCTGGCCCGGCGATGCGGTTCCGAACCCGGATCCGGCCTGTGTCTTCTGCGTGCATCAGTACCTGCAGACCCGGCACGGTATCATCAACCAAGAGAACATGAAGCTCGCCGAGGCGGCCTCCATGGGCGTCTATCAGTTCGCCTACTTCTACAGCCCGTCTCCGATTCGCGGCGCCACGGGCTCGATGGGCGCACCGGTGGCGATCTACTAAGGGATCGCAAACAGCAATCGCTGACCGGGCTGTCCCGGATGGCGAAAAAGACCCGCGGGGCGTGCCGGATGGCACGCCCCGCTTCCTTTCTGCGCTGCTGCGCGGCAATATGGGGTGCTCGGCCCCAGAGCCGGGTGAAACAAGAGGCACGATGCAGAGGTCGAACCCGATCCGTTGTTTGACACGCCGCCGCTTCGGAGCCCTGGCAGGATGTGCGGCGGCGGCGGCAATACTGCCTCTGCCGGCCCAGGCCCAACGCGAGCGCGAACTCAACATCTATTGCTGGGAGGGCTACGATTCGAGCAACGTACTCGAGCCATTCCGCCAGCGCTTCAATTGCCAGGTACGCTCCGAGCGCAATACCTCGGACCCTGATGCGGTCGAGCGCCTACGAGCCGGTGAAACGGCGATCTGGGACTTGGTGACGCTTAACAATCCCTGGGCACGCAAAGTGCTCGACCCGGAAGGTCTGCTGGTGCCGCTCGAGCGCGAGCGCTACGAAGCCTATCAGGCGCACATGCTGCCCACCTTCCGCGCACCTTACCGCTGGACAACCAGCGAAGATGGCGAACGCCTGCTCGGCATGGTGCAACGCTTCGGTCCCTTCAATTTTGTGGTTAACACCAGGCACATCTCACGGGAATTAGCCGAGGATCAGGGTCTAGCCCTGTTTCGCGACCCAGCCATGAATGGGCGATACGCGGTTCTTACCTATGACAATTGGAACATTCTGCATATCTGTATCGCCGCCGGTATTGACCCCTTCAGACCGCATAGCGAGGACGAGCTTGCGCGATTCCGCAGTGTGGCCCAACAGCTGTTAGGCAATGCCCGTTTCCTTACCGACGACGCTTGGCTGATCAACAATGCGCTAATTAACGGAGAGATTAACAGCTATTTCTCGGGCGGCACCTACACCGCTTCACCGGTCCGCCTAGACGGCTTGCGCCATATCTGCGGCATCACTCCGAACAGCGGTCCCATGGACGGTAAGGGCGGCGTCAACTGGGTGGAGATCACCTCGGCAGTGGCCAATCCGGAGCTGTCGCCACGCGCTTTTGACTTCCTCGACTATGTGCAACAGCCCGAAACGGCCAAGACTGTCGCCCTTGCTGAAGGCACCTACAATCCGGTCAGCCAGATGGGCAATCCGGCCGTCCTGAAACTGTTCAACGCGCACGAACTCGACGCCCTGCAGTGGTACTCGCTGGAAACTGATATGGCACGCTGTGTCGATTACGACATCAACCCTGACTATGAACTCATGCTCGGCCTCTACAACGATGCCAAGCGGCAAGTGGGTTGACATGACGACCATGATTAACGACGGCGAACTGGCCTCGCTGCTAGCCTTTGCAGACACGCTGGCTGACGCAGCACGGACCGTCGTGCTGCGCCATTTTCGCCAGACCCTTGCAGTGGACCAGAAAGACGCCGCGATAGCACGCATACAACCGGTCACCATCGCAGACAGGGAGGCCGAAGCCGCCATCCACGAACGCATCGAGGCCCATTTTCCCGAGCATGGCATTCTCGGTGAGGAACATGGCAGCACGCGTCCCGAGGCGCCGTGGCAGTGGGTCGTCGATCCTATCGACGGCACCCGCGCCTTTATCGCCGGTATGCCATTGTTTGGCATTCTCATCGGTCTCACCTTCGAGGGTCACCCGGTGCTCGGACTCGTCGATCAGCCGGTGCTCGGCGAAAGGTTCGTGGGCAGCGCCACGGGCGCCACGCTGAACGGCAACGCCATCGCTGCCCGCACCTGCCCACGGCTGGACGAGGCGGTAATGGCCATGACCGATCCCGTGATGATGGCGAGCCCGGCCCAGCGCGCCCTCTTCGAAAGCCTGCGCCGACACGCTGCCGTCACCCAGTTCGGCGGTAACTGCTATGCTTACGCCATGCTCGCAGCGGGCGTGGTGGACCTGGTAATGGAAGGCGATCTCAAGCCCTGGGACGTCTGCGCTCTGGTACCACTTATTGAGGCCGCCGGCGGCGTCATCACTTCTTGGGATGGCGGCCCGGCGCTCGGCAGCAGCCACATCCTCGCCTGCGGCGATGCGGCGTTGCACGCCGTACTGCTACCGCGCTTTGCTGCGGCGGCGCCTATAAGCGGCTAAGAAATTCCAACAGGGCCGCATTGAACGCTTCGGGCTGCTCGACATTGGAAAGATGCGCCGCCTCGCCGACTACCGCCAGCTCAGCACCGGGAATGCGTGACTGAATGGCCTCCGAGGCTTCCACTGTCGTCGCCGGATCGTCGGCGCCGACAATCACCAGAGTTGGCACAGAAATCGACGACAAACGCTCGAGAAAACCGATCTTGACGATCCCGATGGAAGCGCCGACATAGCCCGCCACGGGCGTATTGGCAATCATCTCCGCGACCGCGTCCAGCACCGCCGGGCGGCGCTCTCGGTAGGTCTTGGTGAACCAGCGCTCCAGTGTTGGCTCGACCAGTGGCCCCATGCCCGCCTGCTGGGCAGAGCGCACGCGCCCGTTCCAGATCGCCGTCACCCCATCCGGCCATTTGGCGATGGTGTCACAAAGCACCAACCCGGTGAGCCGTTCGCCGTGCGCGATGCCTAGTTGCTGGCCAGTCATGCCGCCCAGCGATAGGCCACAGAAGGCGCTTTTTTCCACACCGAGTGCATCCCATAGGCCAATCACGTCCCTGGCCAGCATATCCATGCTGTAGGCGCCCTCGCTGACGCCGCTGGCGCCATGGCCGCGGGTGTCGTAGCGCAACACGCGCCACGACGGGATGAGTGCCGGCACCTGCATGTCCCACATGGCGTAGCTGGACGCCAAGCTGTTGCTCAGTGTCAGCACGGGTGCGCCTTTCGGACCATCCCAGCGGTAAGCGATATCGATGCCGTTGACGGCTATGGTCTCTGTCATGCGTCTGCCCTCCCACGCCAGGATGTGCTATCAGACCCCCGCTGAGATTGCCAGAGAGGCCGACGAAGGGTGGAGATGGAAAGGGAATCGATGCCATTCGACGTGGTGATCGTCGGTGCCGGCCCTGCCGGCCTGGCGACTGCGATCCGGCTCAAACAGCTGGCGCCTGACCGCGAAGTCTGCGTGCTCGAAAAGGGCTCGGAGATCGGCGCCCATATCCTCTCCGGCGCGGTACTTGAATCGCGCGCCCTCGACGAGCTGATTCCCGACTGGAAAGACAAGGGCGCGCCGATCACAACCCCCGTTAGCGAAGAGCGGTTTTATTTTCTCACCGGGTCCAGTGGCTTCGGCTTACCGGGCCTCTTCCTGCCGCCGCCCATGCGCAACCGCGGCAACCACATTATTAGCCTCGGCAGTCTGTGCCGCTGGCTGGGCGAGCAGGCGGAGGCGCTCGGCGTCGAAATTTATCCCGGGTTCGCGGCGACCGAAACGCTGTATGACGAAGATGGTGGCGTCAAAGGCGTCGCTACCGGCGACATGGGCATCGCCAAGTCCGGCGAGCCAGGCCCCAACTACCAGCCCGGCATAGAGCTACACGGCAGGGTTACAGTATTTGCCGAAGGCTGTCGCGGCAGCCTCGGCAAGCAGCTCATCGCACACTTCGAACTCGCCGGCGACCAGCCCCAAACCTATGGCATCGGCCTCAAGGAGCTGTGGGAGATCGACCCGGCCAAGCACCGGCCGGGGCTGATCATACACACTGCCGGCTGGCCGCTGGATTCGAAGACCTATGGCGGCTCGTTCCTCTATCACCTCGAGGACAATCTGGTCTCGGTCGGCTTCGTCGTAGGCCTCAACTATGCCAACCCCTATCTCAGTCCCTACGAGGAGCTGCAGCGCTTCAAGACCCACCCCAAGGTGCGCAGGGTCTTCGAAGGCGGCCGGCGGGTAGCCTATGGTGCGCGCGCGCTCAACGAGGGCGGTGCCCAGTGCCTGACCAAGCTCGCCTTTCCGGGCGGCGTACTGGTGGGCTGCGAGGCCGGCACCCTCAACATGGCAAAGATCAAAGGCACTCATACCGCGATGAAGTCCGGCATGTTAGCGGCCGAAGCGATCTTCGAGGCCTTCGAAACCGGCACCGACGAGGAAGCGGGGCCGCTGACCCTCGACGGCTATGCCGAGGCCTTCCGCCAATCCTGGGCCTGGGACGAACTCTATCGTGCCCGCAACGTACGCCCCGCCTTCGAGTGGGGCCTGTGGGGTGGCACGCTCTATACTGGCATCGACCAATTACTGCTGCGCGGTCGTGCCCCCTGGACCCTGCGCCATACCCATACCGACCATGCTGCGACACGTCCGGCCAAAAATTTCAAGCCCATCGCCTATCCCAAAGCGGACGGCACACTAACCTTCGACCGCCTGACCAACGTCTCATTCTCAGCCACCAACCACGAGGAAAACCAGCCCTCGCACCTCAAGCTCGCCGACGAGGCCGTGCCCATTGCCACGAACCTCACCACCTATGCGGCGCTCGAGGAGCGCTACTGCCCTGCCGGGGTCTACGAGATCGTCGACGAAGACGGCGAGCAGCGCCTGCAGATCAACGCGCAGAACTGCCTGCACTGTAAGACCTGTGACATCAAGGACCCGATCCAGAACATCACCTGGACGGTGCCGGAAGGCGGCGGTGGCCCGAACTATCCAAACATGTAGCCTAACTTTGCCTACTAGAGCCCTTCAGGGTTAGATGGAGGGCTACAAATAGCATTCGGACAAGGCGTATGGCGACCGCAGTGAACGTGCGCAAGGTGAAAATCTTGCCGGGCTTGGCTTTGCCGATAGAAACAAGCGTGCCGGTGGTGTCGCCAGCGTGTTATTTCTCAAACTCGATAACGCGAACGTCGTCGCGCCTGAGGCCAAAGCCACGCGTGCCGTCATCGATCTCGCCATCGGCGATGTCGACCGAGATGGTTTCGCTCGCTGGATTGCCGTGAACTTAGCTTGAAGGACCTACGATGAACGGTACCGTCAGTCGTTTTCCTGTGCCGGATGTAGCTTCGCTTCCCGACGATTTGCGGGAGCGGATTCTCACGGTGCAAGAAAAAACGGAGTTCGTGCCAAACGTGTTTTTGGCACTGGCGCACAGGCCTGAGGAGTTGCGCGCCTTCCTAGCCTTTCATGATGCACTGATGGACAAGGAAGGTGGGCTAACCCAGGTCGAGCGGGAGATGATCGTGGTTGCTACCTCAGGGGCCAATGGTTGTCAGTACTGCGTTATCGCACATGGGGCGATTCTGCGCATCCGCGCCAAGGATCCGCTGGTGGCAGACCAGATCGCGATCAATTACCGCAAGGCCGACATCACGCCGCGCCAGCGCGCCATGCTCGCCTTTGCGCTCAAGGTAGCGCAGGACTCGGCGGCAATCGACGACGAGGATTACGCAGCCCTGCACGCACACGGCTTCTCAGATGAGGATATCTGGGATATCGGCGCCATCACTGCCTTCTTCGCGCTATCCAACCGCATGGCTAACCTCATCGGCATGCGGCCCAATGCTGAGTTCTACACGATGGGGCGTTGATATGAGTGAAACCTTCGCTGAGCGTATGGTCGATATCTATACAGGCAGCATGCTAACAAACATGCTCGACATTGGCTACCGCACGGGCCTGCTGGAGGCGGCGGCGCGAGGCCCAGCTACGAGCGCTGAGCTGGCGGCACGCGCGGGCCTCGACGAGCGATACGTGCGCGAGTGGCTAGGATCGATGGCAACGGGCGGCATCTTCACCTACGAGATCGAGGGCAAGATATACACCCTGCCGGAGGACCGCATCGCCGTACTGACGGGCGACCGCGCGGCCAACGTCGCGCCGGTCAGTGGCATCATGAACCATTTCGTCAAGCACGTGCCCAAGCTAGTCGAAGCCTTCCGTCGCGGCGGCGGCGTGCCCTACGAGGACTATTGGCCCGAGTTCACCTGCTTCTCGTCTGACGTCTGGCGGAGAATTTTCGATGAAAAACTGACCGACGGCTTCCTCAGCGCCGTGCCAGGGCTCAACGGTCGCCTGGCCGCCGGTATCGAAGTCCTCGACATCGGCTGTGGCGACGGCCACGCCGTCAATGTCATGGCCGAGGCCTTCCCGGCATCGCGCTTTCGTGGCTACGATATCACGGCCGCCGGGCTCGCGGATGCGACGGCCGAGGCTGAACGCATGGGTCTGAAAAATACACACTTCGAGCGGGTCGATGTGACAGCACTTTCCACTGAGCCAACGTTCGACGTCATTACCGCCTTCGATTCCATCCACGACCAGTTCGCGCCTGACGTGGTACTGCACCGCATTCGCGAGGCGCTAGCCGACGACGGCATCTTCGTGATGGTCGACTTCAAGTTCTCAAGCGACATCGCCAACAATCTCGACAACCGCTTTGCACCGATCCACTACGGCATCAGCGTCATGCACTGCATGACCGTCTCTCTGGCCCAGGGCGGTGCCGGCCTCGGCACCGTCTGGGGCATCGAGAAAGCTTGCGAGATGCTCGCGGAGGCAGGCTTCGGTGATGTCGAAGTCGTGGATTCTCCGCGGCCGCAAAACTGTATCTACATCTGCCGCGCCTGAAACCTCAGGCGGGTGGATCTACCACCCGCGTCTCGAAGTTCGCCGGTGCCACGATCTCCAGCACCTCGAAGTCGTCCGAGCAGACTATCTCGCGGTGAGGTAATTGCGGCGTCTGCAAAATCGCGTCACCCTTGCGGATGGTGTGCTCGCCCTGACTGGCATATTCGAAGCGCGCCCAGCCCTTAAGCACCATGACGAACTGGAAAGTGCAGTCGTGCACATGCCAGTTTTGCACCTCATCCTCCATCTTCCGCCCGTTGGTTTTGACGATATGGGCGATGTAATCGCCATTGGTCCCGGCTTCGATGCCGAGGTCGCGGTAGTCGAAGATGTTGCGCAGGCCCTCTTTCCACTCGGCGTTTGCAGCCTCGTTGTGAACAAAATTCCACTCGCTCATAGCATCCTCTCCCGTATGGTTTGAGGGCGATGCTATAGAAGATTGCGGAATCGACAAGTCGGGAAGAGAGCAGACCATGTTGTTGAGAACGTTTTTGCCGCTCACCTTTATTGCCGGCTGCACCACCGCAGCTGAGCTGCCGCTGGAGCGCATCCGCCTGCCCGAAGGCTTCTCGATCTCGCTCTATGCCGAAGGCGTAGACAACGCTCGGCAGATGGCACTCGGCGCAAACGGCACGCTTTTCGTCGGCTCACGTTCAGCCGGCAACGTCTATGCCTTGGTGGATCGCGACAGCGACCAGCGCGCCGACGAAAGTTTCGTCATCGATTTCGGCCTGCGCATGCCGACCGGTCTCGCTTTTCGCGATGGCGCGCTTTATGTCGGCGCGATCAGCCTGATCCTGCGCTACGACGACATCGAGGAACGCCTTGCCAATCCCCCGGAGCCGGTAGTGGTAAAAGGTGACCTGCCGCGCGATACCCACCACGGCTGGAAATATCTTGGCTTCGGGCCGGATGGAAAGCTCTATGTGCCTGTTGGCGCGCCCTGCAATGTCTGCGAACCGCCGCCGCCCTTCGCGACCATCCAGCGCATGGACCCTGACGGCCGCAATATGGAGACCTACGCCAGCGGGATCCGCAATTCGGTCGGCTTCGCCTTCCATCCCGGGACCGGCGATCTTTGGTTTACCGACAACGGACGCGACCGCATGGGCGATAACCTGCCGCCGGGTGAGCTTAATCACGCGCGTGCAGCAGGGCTGCATTTCGGCTATCCCTATTGCCACGGCGGCAGCGTCGTCGATCCGCGCTATGGTGGCGAGAAGGGCTGCGACAATGGCTACGAGCCACCGGCACAAGCCTTGGGGGCCCACGTGGCACCCCTCGGCGTGACTTTCTACACCGGCGACATGTTCCCGCCCGCCTACCGCAACCAGGTCTTCATCGCCGAACACGGCTCATGGGACCGCTCAGCCAAGATCGGCTACCGAGTGATGCTGGTGCGCCTTGACGTGGCCGGCAAAGCAACATCCTACGAGCCCTTCGCCGAAGGATGGCTCAAGGGTCAGTCCAACTGGGGCCGTCCGGCCGACGTGCTGGTCATGCCCGACGGCGCCCTACTGGTCACCGATGACCAAGCCGGCGCGATCTACCGCATCGCCTACCGCGAGTAAGACTGGCCACACCCGAACAAATTCATGCGTCTCGACAGGGTGAGGTTCGCACGTCTACTCTGCACTGATAGGGAGAGGGAACGTGATGGCGAGTAACGGTAGCGGCGCGGGGAAGACTACGGCGCAGGTGATGGCGGATGTGCTACACGCTTATGGCGTGGCGCGGCTCTTCGGATTGCCCGGTGGCGGCTCGAACCTGGAGATGATCGATGCCTGCGCAGCGCTGGGCATCGACTATGTGCTAGCCCATACCGAATGTGCCGCCGGCATCATGGCCGCGACCGATGGCAATATTGGCAAGCGCCCGGGCGTAGTCTGCACCGGGCTCGGCCCCGGTGCTACGGCGGTCACCAATGCCGTCGCCTATGCGGCGCTCGATCGCTCACCACTGCTGGTGCTTACCGATTCATACCAGCCCGGCGAGCACGACCATATCTTACACCAGACCGTGGACCATGCTGCCTTGTTCGGCACGCTGGTCAAGGCGAGCCGGCGCGCCATGCCAGAGAATGCCGGAGAGACCCTGGCCGAGTTGCTCGACCTTGCCCTGACGCCGCCCGTCGGGCCCGTGCACATAGATTTGTCGGCGGCGGTCGCGGCCACGCCAGCAGCAAACTTCAGCGCCAAACCAAACATTCCGCCACCGGCCCTCGAAGGCGATGCCCACGCAGCGCGCGAACTACTGGGGAGCGCACGCCGGCCGGCCATTGTCGCTGGCATTCAGTGCCGCAGCGACGAAGCAGCCGCGGCTGTGGCCCGCCTTGCCGACCGCCTCGCCTGCCCCGTGCTCACCTCATACAAGGCCAAAGGTGTGTTTCCGGACGGCGCACCGCGCCATGCCGGACTTTTCACGGGCGCCCGCGCAGAAGCCGCTTGGCTCGAAGACTGCGACCTCTTGATCCTCTACGGCATGGATCCGGTTGAACTTGTCGCCTCGCCCTGGCCCTATGACATGCCGGTGCTGGAGCTGGCGGAAGTCGAGATACGGCCCCATTATACCGAACCGGCAGTCTCGCTGTTCGGCCCCCTCCCTGACCTCGCCGATGCGCTCATGGAGGCAGCGCATCCCGCTAACTGGCCAGGCGAGCCAGCACCGCTGGATCTCACCGAGTCCGGCGAGGGCCTAACGCCGCAGGCCGTAGTGCGAGCCGCCATCAATGCTGCGCCCGAGCACACCCGGCTCACCATCGATGCCGGCGCGCACATGCTACCGCCGATGTCGCTGTGGCCTGCTAAAGCACCGTTCGACGTACAGATATCAAACGGGCTTTCGACCATGGCGTTTGCCCTACCGGCCGCCATCGCTACAGCACTGGCTGAGCCTGGCCGTCAGGTGCTTGCGATCACCGGTGACGGCGGCCTTGCCATGTGCCTCGGCGAACTGGCAACGGCCGCGCGAAATTCGGTTCCCGTCACCGTTATCGTACTCAACGATGCCGCACTCAGCCTGATCGATGTGAAACAAGAACAGCGCGGCTTCACGCGCCGTGGCATGCGCTATCCAGAGCTCGATTTCGCCACAATCGCCACAGGAACCGGCTGCCGTGCGGCACTGGCCAATGATGAGGCCTCACTCGCCGCCGCCTTGACCGAAGCGTTCGAGAGCAACAGCCCGATGCTGATCGATGCGCGCATCGATGCCTCGGGCTACCGCGCCATGTTCGAAGCCATTCGCGGCGCTCCGGGCGTCGCTGCCAACGCCTGAGCATGGCGCGGCCGCCCATCGTCTCGGCTCTGCTTGCCGGCGGCCTTGGCTCGCGCCTCTGGCCGCTCAGCCGCGAGACCTATCCAAAACAGCTAATGGCGCTGGTGGGTGAGGAGTCGCTCTTGCAGGATGCCGCCCGGCGCGCACTTCTGGTGAGCAAGCCCGAGCACGTGTTAACTGTCACCACGGAAGCACATTTTCTGCCCGTACGGGATCAACTCCGCGAACTTGATACGGCACTTGCCAAAAATTTGCTCCTTGAGCCAGCCGGGCGAAACACAGCCGCAGCCGTAGCAGTGGCGGCCCTGTGTGCACGCGAGATCGCAGAGGAGGCGACACTCTTCGTCGCGCCAGCCGATCACGCCGTGCGCATGCCCGAGCGGATTCGCGACGCCGTCCGCCTCGCGGCGCAAGCGTCCGAGCACCTAGTCACATTCGGTATCGCACCCGATACACCGGAGACCGGATACGGCTATATCGAGCGTGGCGAACCCCTCGGCGCACCGAACGGTATTTTTGCTGTGAGACACTTCATAGAGAAGCCTGACGAGGAGACAGCGAAGAGCCTGATCTCTGGAGGTGATGTGGACTGGAACAGTGGCATGTTCGTGTTCCGCGCTCGCCTGCTGCTGGACGAACTGGCCGCACATGCGCCTGAGATTCACGCCACCGCGACCGCAGCCTACAGGGCAACAGAGACAGATCTCGGCGCCATGCGTTTCCCGGTCGACGCCTATGGCGCCATTCCAGCTGCGCCCATCGATACGGCAGTGATGGAGCGCTCGGACAAGGTAGCGGTGATCCCCCTGGATCCAGGCTGGTCCGATGTCGGCTCGTGGCGCAAGCTTTGGCAGGCCAATGACCGAGACGGCGACAGCAACGCCCTGCAAGGCGACGTGGTTAGCGCTGACAGCCGCAATTGCCTGCTGCGCAGCGAGTCCCGCCTGCTTGCCTGCGCCGGACTCGAGGATATGGTGGTCTGCGAAACGACTGACGCAGTGCTAGTGGCGAATCTCGCCGCCGACGACGCTATCCGCAAGGTCGTTGAGCGCCTGCACGCCGACGGCCGCCAGGAAGCCCAACGCCATCTCACTGAACGCCGACCATGGGGCACCTTTCGCGTTCTGCTCGACGGGGTCGGCTTCAAAATCAAGGAGATCGAGGTTAGCCCGGGCGGTCAGCTTAGCCTGCAAGCGCACGAGTATCGCAGCGAGCACTGGGTGGTGCTGGAAGGTAGCGCCCGCATCACCTGCCAAAACGTGGTGCGCACGGTGGAGAACAATCAGTCAGCCTATATCCCCACCGGCGCCCAGCATCGCCTGGAGAACCCGGGCGACGTGCCCTTGCGCATCGTCGAGGTGCAATGCGGCGACTATCTCGGCGAGGACGACATCATCCGTTTCGACGACGTCTACGGGCGCACAAAACAGGAAGACAGCCCATGAGCGACAACGCTTGGCCCGACGCCATATACAGAGCTCTGGTGGACGCGCATGTGCGCGTCGTCGGTATCGTTCCCGACGCCGGGCACGCGCGGCTGATCAAGCTCTGCACGGCGGACTATGACATGCGCGTAGTCTCTCTGACTAGCGAGGAAGAAGGCGTCGGGCTGGTCTCGGGCGCCTGGCTCGGCGGCAAGTGCGGCGCCCTACTCATGCAGTCGAGCGGCGTAGGCAACTGCATAAACGCCATCGCCTCACTCACCGTGTCGTGCCAGTTCCCGCTATTGATGCTGGTGACCATGCGTGGCGAATGGGGCGAAGGCAATCCTTGGCAAGTGCCGATGGGCCGCGCGACACCGCGTGTGCTCGACAATCTCGGCATGCGCGTCGCCACGGTCAACCAGTCGGACGAGGTGGGTGAGACCGTCAGCGCCATGGCCGGGCTTGCCTTCAAGGCGCAAGCCGCAACGGCAGTGTTGCTTTCCCAGCGCCTAATTGGCACCAAGAGCTTTCAGGACTAGAAGATGGCGAATTTAGACAGGCGCGCCGCGGTATGCAAGCTCGTGGCCAATCGCGGCGATATGCTGGTGATCGGTGGCCTCGGCGGCACCACTTGGGACCTTGCCGATGCCGGCGACCACCCGCTCACCTTCGGCACCTGGGGCGGTATGGGCAATGCAGCCATGCTGGGCCTCGGTCTGGCCCTGGCACAACCGGACCGCCCGGTGCTCGTGATCACGGGTGACGGCGAGATGCTGATGGGTCTCGGCGCGCTCGCCACCATTGCCGTGCAGGCGCCAGCCAACCTCTCGATTGTTGTCATAGACAACGAGCTTTACGGCGAGACCGGCCGCCAGCCGACCCACACCGGACAGGGTGTCAACTTGGCGGACATGGCGCGGGCGGCGGGCTTCGAGGATGCCGAGACCATAACCGACAGTGCAGGCGTCGGTGCCCTCAAGGCGCGCCTGGAAGAACCTGGTCCACGCTTCGCCTGCATCAAGGTTGGGCCCGAAAACGGGCCGATGGTGCTGCCCGAGCGCGACGGCATCGCCATCAAGACGCGTTTCCGCCAGGCTCTCCTGAGCGGCTGAGTTCACACACCGCATGCCCTATCGAACGCTGCTGCTACTGGCCTCGTTCATCCTGATGTTCGTTGCTACGGGCAGCCTTTATATGGTGGCGGTGGCGCTCAAGGAGATCTCGACAGAGATGGGCTGGCCGCGGGCGGTGCCCTCAGCCGCATTCTCGTTGCAGTTTCTCGGCGGCGGCATCGGTGGCATCGTGATGGGCTGGTGGCTCGACCGCCACAACGCCACGGTGCCCACCGTTTTGAGTGCCATCATGATCGGCATCGGTGCCATGCTCATGGCCGAGGTGAGAACGCCATGGGAGCTCTACGTCATTTACGCGATGATGATGGGGCTGTTCGGGCGCAGCGCGCTCAACGTCCTACTGATGGCGAACGTCGCCGGCTGGGACACGGAAGGCGGTCGCTCCGGGGTCGGCGTAGTGTTCAGCGGTCAGGCCGTGGGCGGCGCGGTGTGGCCGCTCATCTTCCAGTATTCCAACGAGAGCCTTGGTTGGCGCGGCACGGCATTGTGGTACGGCGTCGCCGCGATCGTGCTGATGCTGCCGCTGAGCCTGGTCTTTCGGCGAAAGATGTCGACCGCGACCTCCGCCGAGCCCGTCTATGGCACGCCGGCGCCATACCCGACGATTGGAGCCACACGCGGGCAAATCATGCTGTGTGCCGCAGTGATGGGTTGCTGCACAGCAATGTCGCTACCTTTGGCCCACATCGTGGCCTATGCCAGCGACCTGGACCACGATGCCGCGCGCGGCGCGGAAATGCTCTCGGTGATGCTTCTCGCCGGCGCGGCGAGCGCCTTCTTCTTGGTCGGGCGCGCGGCCCAGCGCCTCGGCCCACTGCGTGCGCTGTTTGTCTTTTCCCTCGTGCAAATGCTGAGCCTGATGCTCCTTGCGGCAAACGACGGGCTTGTCGCGCTCTATGCGGTGTCCATGCTGTTCGGTCTCGGCTACGGTGGCATATTGCCGTGCTATCCGATCATCGTACGGCTACTACTGCCATCCTCGCAAGCCGGACGCTTGACAGGGGTGGTGCTACTGTTTGGCGGCATCGGGATGGCGCTCGGCAGCTATATCGGTGGCGTTTCATACGATCTAGTAGATAGCTACCGACCGGCTTTTCTGTTCTGCATCGCCGCCAATTTCGCCAATCTGATCCTGGTTGTCGGCCTTGTGCGCCACACGGACGCGGTGCTGAAGAAGTCAACCGCGCAGCATCTCCCGTAACTTGGCCACCAGGCCGCGCATGGTCTCCGGAGCCTTGAGGTTGGCCTGGTAGCTGCGCTGTGCCCTGCGTATACCAATCACCTTAATCAGAGAGTTGACATTCAGGTATTAGACATAATCACTAAATCCAAATTTACCCATCGCTTAATACAGAAAATATCTATTGTAATCATGATATTACATTGTTTCTTAAAGTGACGTTGCCCTAACGCATCAACAAAATTGAAATCCGATTTTGGAATTCTGAATTACAATTAGCATTTTATGGCAATCCTCAACTTAACTTCTTTCTAAACACCAACAACACCAAAATTTACTTACGAAATACCACGAATGATTTGTTGTGAGCGGGAATAAAAATCACGTCGGTAGAGAACGATTGCTACCCATGCTGTGGCTACCATGAATGCGATTGGGTGAAGCACCCAAGAGAGCGCTGCCAGCGCAAAGTAAAATGCGCGCAGGCCACGATTGAAATGCCGTGCCGCAAGATTTGCAACTTGAGCAGCGCCCTGCGCTTGGTCCTTGGCCGCCATATCTACATCTGAACTACTTGGAACCGCACCTATGAGGACGGCACAATATGTGTTGAGCCGATACGCCCAGACAAATTTAAAAAATGCGAATACGAAAATCAAAAGAAGTAATAAGATCTTTACTTCCCATTCGAACCTGGAGGTTTCGCCCACAAATGGAAGGGCGGAAAGTACAGCTATAGCTTTTTCTGTGGCCCCCAGAGATGCTACAAGGCCGCCGACCACCAGGATGCTTGTCGACGCAAACATGGCAATGCCGCTTTGTAGGTGATTGAGAATGAGAGCATCCAACATTCGCATATCGCGGCGCAACATCTCGCCCATCCAACGTTGGCGATGCTTATTCATGATTCCCAGTACTGACTTAAGTTGCCATTGATTACTTTCCGCTATCAGCGTGTATCCAACCCATACCGCGAAGAACCAAAGAACGGAGACTATGTCTAACGGTGCTAGCAATGAAAGCATCTAAGGGGTCCCTCTTAAACTCCAAGGAGACAGTTTTTCGTGTGACATTGCTTTCAGCATTTTAAATGCTCTGAACTCTTTAAATTAATTAGTAAGGTAAGTTTTGCTAGTATAGTCAGACTTAGCGTTTTTTGATCTCTGCATGACAAACTCACAAAAGGGGCATCACTTTCATCATTCCGGAGAGCGTTGTGCTACAACCCGGTTAGTTGACCGCCGCCGCAGAAGTTTTCCCGCAGTTTTCGGCACCTGGCAATTTTGTGCATTCTCGCTCTAAGTTCTCATTTTGTTGCTAATTCTACAACCGCACAAGTTCGCCAAAGCTTGCATGAAAGCTTGCTTATGCTCTTTCCGTGGTCGTTGCCATGCATGGCGTTTCGAATACGTGAGACTACTGGGTTCAGTGTTTTGTGCGTCCATCCGGTATTCCGAAAATACGCCCAACGCCACTTTCAACTTCCTTCCTGGAGCCCCTGCAACCGCCCTACGACGCTCGGATGTTCGGCACCCTCAACCGATTCTATTAAAGAGAGCCGGTGACACTCAGTTGTCGCGGTAGGTTTTCTCGAGCCTTTCATGGCGCTCCTGGGCATCGATGCCGAGGGTGGCAATGGGCCTCGCCTCGAGTCGCTTGAGGCTGATCGGATCGCCCGTCTCGATGCAGTAACCGTAAGAGCCGTCTTCAATGCGCCCCAAGGCAGCGTTGATTTTCGACAACAGCTTGCGCTCACGATCGCGGGTGCGCAGTTCGAGTAGACGATCCGTCTCGACCGAGGCGCGATCGGCGATATCAGATTCCTGCGCGCTGTTCTCTTGCAGATGCAGGATAGTCCCACGCGTCTCGGCCAACAGTTCGGCCCGCCAGCTTTCTAGCTTGCGGCGGAAATACTCGCGCTGCTGCACGCTCATGAACTTCTCGTCGTCGCGCGGCCGATATCCTTTCGGCAAACGGGTCCGACTGCTCCTGCGAGGTTTTACCTGACTGACACCATTGACGGACTCCGCCTTGACAGCGGTCTCGGCCGCAGCCTTGGCGGCCCTTACGGTCTTGGCTGGCGTGGATTTGGCGCGGCCGGTCGTGCCCTTGGCGGCCTTTGCCGAGCCAGATTTTCTGACTTTCGCTACCTTCGTTCGCGTCTTGCCTTTGTCTTGCGCTCGCATGCAAACCTAGCTTTTCCCCAAACCCTTATGGCGGCCGACCGGATTTGGCGCGGAGTATATGAATCCGATGCGTAGACTGCAACGGGACAATGCGACACCTCTAGCTCAGAAGCTGAGGCTCAATCACCCCGCTGATGTTTGGTAATTTCCACCCGCGCTCAGAGATCGGTCCCGTCGATGACTGTTGCTAAACGGGGATAGATGAGCTTTTCGCGCTGTGCGGCCAGCGGGTTAACGGGCGCTGAAAATCGTGGCGGGGAAAGGCGCCGACGATCAAAGCTACCTGAATACAGTCGAGATGATCGAGGATATCGTGGATACGCTTCGCCGACCGCCTAGCCGAGATCAATATGACCTCCGAAGAGCTAGCGGTGCCCAACCGCAGCAACTACGCCATCGGCCCACACACCGATGCTACCCATCGCTTCCGGTCACAATTGTTCTATTTTCCACGGGATAATTCATGGAGCATCTCGACGCGTCACTCCACGTGCCAACGGATCACAAGTTCGTCTGCGGTGGCACGATGTCCTGGCGACCCAACAGCGTGCTCGGCTTTCTCAAGACTAAGACATCATTCCACGGAGCCGAGATCATCGCCGACAAGAAAGTGCACCGCCATTTCCTTCTTTACAACATCCGACTGGTCGAAACCGATCGCGAGCGCAACACCGTGGAACTGATGCGGATACGAGCCGCTGGCTCAGCGGGCCCGCTCCAGCGCGCGCTTATCGAAGTCGCGGTCGCCGAGACCGTTGCCAAAGGTGATATTGCTGAAAGTCAAGTCAGTGCTCTTGCCAGTCTGATGGTTGACCATCGACATCGAATGCGAGCGCCAGAAGCGGCCCTGATACTCATTGTAGTCGGCGAAGGTAAGCGTCTTCATCAGCGTATCCTTGCGGTCGTAGAAATCAATCTTCCAGACGCGGTACTCGTCCTGGTCACTCCAGGACTGTTGGCGCGTATAACCTGAGTTCTCGTCCAGTGGATAGCGCTCGATAAGCCAGCAGGTCAACTCCTCCACCCCGGGACAGGGCTCGTCAGCAAGCCAGTTATATGTGTACTTCTCGACCTCCTGACTGGAGAGGTCCTCATAGGCGAACTCGGAGCCTACAAAGGAACCAGACTTGTTCTTCGAACTGATGCGCTTGACGCGCTTTAGCGCCGGCAAGTAGAGCCACTGATCGTCTGAGCCAACCTTGTGGCTATGGGTCAGCACCGCCGTGCCCTTGATGTCGGCGGGTTCGTCGAAGATCGAGATAGACTTGTCACCGTCGTCCTCCACCTCGAGCGTCTTAGTCCGAAAATAACGCATGCTCTCCTCACCGTGACGGTTACGCAGGAGCATGGTCAAATTCGACTCAGTATCGTCGAAGCCAGACTGGTCGGCATCACCCTCCATGGCAATACGCAGACCCTTTTCCTCAAGTGTCTCTGCAGTAGCAACTAGAGGAATAACAATTATTATTGCAACGAGTAGCAATATAGTTAATATGTTATGTATCATTACTTGCGTGTATCCAGTTTCATGATTAGGGGGGGCAGGAAGAGGAAGTCGACGGCAAGCGCTAGCGCGATGGTGATGGCGCTGAGCAGTCCCATCTCGGAATTTACCTTAAAGCCCGAGAAGGCGAGCACCAGAAAACCCAGCGTGAGGCAGACCGAGGTTACGGTGAGCGCCATGCCGACGGTGTTGAAGGCAAAGCGCGTGGCATCGACGCTGTGCATGCCGTGCTCGCGCCGTGCACGCAGATATTTGCTAAGAAAGTGCACCGTGTCGTCGACAACGATGCCCAACGTCATGGCGACGACAACGGCGATGGCGAGCCCAACCTGACCCGAGAAGTAGCCCCAAAGGCCAAAGGCCATGGCCGCCGGAAACAGGTTCGGAATCAGGCTCACCAGGCCCATAGAGAGGCTGCGCAGCGCGACGATCAGCACCGCCGAGATCAGCATCAGGGCGATGATCGAGCCGCCGAGCATAGAGTTGATATTGCGCTCGGAGATGTAGGCGAACATAAGCGAGAGCCCGGTGCCCGGCGCAGCACGGTCGGGGATGTTACCAGCCAGCCAGTCCTGGGCGCGCGTATTGAGTTCGCGCATCTCCTTCGAGGTGATATCGACCACAGTCACCGTCACACGCGTCGCCGACTTGCCGACGTTCACCTGGTCGTTGAGGCTGAGGCCGAACGGCACCGACATCTCGTAGAGCAGCAGGTACTGGGCAACCAGTTGCGTGTTCTCGGGGATGCGGTAATAAGTAGGGTCGTCACTGTGCAGGTTCTCGTTCAACCGCTTGATGGTGTCGGTCAGCACCCAAACGTGGCTAACCTTGGGCTGGGCGCGGAACCACTCGGCAAAGCGCTCGAGATCGGCGAGATATTTCGGATCGGCGACACCACCCTCGCGCCCCGCCGGCACGGAATATTCGAGCACGTTGATGCCGGTGAGATTGTCCTGAGTGAAATCCGAATCCGTGCGGATCGGATAGCGCTCGTCAAAATACTTGATGAAGTCATCGTCGAGATTGATCTGTGTCGTGCCAACACCCATCGCCAGGATCACGGCGCCTGAGGCCCACAGCAGCCAATTGCGATGGCCGATGACGAAGTCGGCGAAGCTCTCCATGGCACGGCTGCCAAAGGTTTCAGCGCGACCTTTCGACGCCGGGAGCACGGCCATCGCCGCCGGGAGCAGCGTGACCGAGAGCACGAAAGCAACCATCACGCCAGTAGCCACTAGGTTTCCGAGCAAGTGAAATGGCGGCGCATCGGAGAAGTTCATGCTGAGGAAGCCGATGGCGGTCGTCACCGAGGTGATGAACACTGGCGCCATGTTAACACGCATTGATTCCACGATGGCGGCATGTTTGTCGAAGCCCTTGTGCAGCCCCTGCTTGGCCGTGACCATGATATGGACACCATGAGCAATGGCGAGGGTGAGGATGATGATCGGCGAGCCCATGGTGCCAGCGTTCATCACGACGCCGGCCCAGCCAGCCATCCCTAGAGTAGTGAACACCGTGAAGATGACCGAGAACAGGGTCAGCAGCGTCCACACAAGCGAGCGCACGGCAATGCCGATCACCACCAGCACCAGCAGGATCATGATCGGAAACAGCGTCAAGACGTCGGCCTCCGGAACTTCCGAAAACGCCATGTCGATCATCACGCCACCGGTCATATAGAGGTCGATATCCGGATAGCGCTCGCCGAACTCGGCCGCGCGCTCGCGCGCGAACATGGCGATCGAGGGTACCTCATCAAGGGATTCGCCGGGCGTTATCACCAGCACGCTAACCGCCGTCACTTTGCCTTCTGGATCGATAATGTTATTGACCAGGGTCGGCCGGTCGAGAACGATACGCCGCGCCCGCTCCACTAGGTCCTCGCCGGCCTCGGCCGCTGCTTTGCTGCCCGGCCACATATCTTCGACCACAAGATCGTCGCCATTGGCATGGCTGTACTGGAAATTTGTGATCGAATCGACGCGGCTTGAATAGGGCGTTTTCCAACTTTCTTCAGTCAGCCAGCGTATGCCGTCAAGCGTTTTGGCGGAAAACACGTCGCCGCTTTTCGGGGCGATGACGTACATCAGGTTATCGTTCTTTGAATAGGTGTTCTCGAACTGGTCGAGCGCCCGCATTTGCGGGTTGTCCTTGCTGAAGAACACCCGACTATCAGGATTGCTGGTCAGCCTGCCCATGCCCATTGCCGCCACCACGACAACAACGATGCTGGTAGCCAGCACCAGCCACCGGTACCGTACCAGCACCAAGCCATAGGCGTAATCGATCGGTGCAGCCGCCGTACCATCTCCCCTCATCGTGCCAGCATTCCCTCAACCATCAGAGCCACCACATTATCGGTTTCTGCCAACAATTCTTGTAAAGGTGCGCCGCGAACCTGGCCATGCTGAGAAAAGGTCTGCGTCGCCACGATCACCGCCGCCGCGATCGTATCGACGTTAAGCGGACGGAACTCACCCCGGCCCATGCCGTCTACAATCAATTGCGCCACCAAGGCACGCTCGCTCGCGCGATGGGCCTCGATCAACGCCTCGCGCTCCCGGCAGACATACTCAATCAGATCTTCAAAGTGCAGGTCGCTTTCGATCAGGCCGTGCAAGGATTTAACCTTGAGCCGGATCATGCGATGCAAGCGCTCGCCGGCACCGAAGTCACTGTCGGCGACGATCGCCGCCATGTCCTGGCGCAGGTTGGCCAGCCACTGCTTAGCACTGGCCGCTGCAATGTCGCCCTTGCAATCGAAATAGCGGTAGATATTTGCGGCCGACATGCCGCAATCGGCGCCGATCTCGGCTAGCGTTGTCTTAGTAAAACCGTAGCGCTTGAAGCGCGCCTCAGCGGCGGCCTGGATGCGCGCGCGCACCTGCACGGACTGGGCCTCGGCCGATCCTTTGTCTCTTTGGACAGCAGCGTTCACAGACACATTACTAAATAATGAAGAATGAATACTCAACATATTATTTAATGATCATGCTCTCGTGACATCCTGCAGACCCGCTATGATGCCGCGATGGAGCAACAAGCACCGCAAAAGCCGGTGGTCGCCGATCACCAGGAATTTGACAATTACCTGGAACTTCTCGCCGTCGTCGGCCAGGATTTCGCCACCTCGCTCGATATCGACGAGACCGTCCAGCTCACCCTGTCGCGCATCGTCAACTACCTCGATGCCGAGGCAGCCTCGCTGTTCATGCTCGAAAACGACGACACCGAGATCGTTTGCCGCGTCAGTGTCGGCCCCTCCGATATCGTGGGCCTGCGCCTCAAATACGGTCAGGGTATCGTCGGTCAGTCGATCTCACAGCAGGCCACCCTGATGGTACGCGACGTCACTCGGGACGCCAATTTCCTGCGCTCCGTAGACGAAAAGACAGGCTTCACTACGCGCTCTATCCTATGTGCCCCCATGAGTCTCAATGACGTCCATATCGGCGCCATCGAGGTGATCAACAAACGTGTCGGCGAAGGGTTGTTCGCGGAGGGGGACCGCGATGCCCTGCGTGTGCTCGCGGCTTCGGCAGCGCTCGCTATCCACAACGCCACCCTGACCAAGACACTGATTACCCAGCAGCGCCTGCAGCGCGAGCTTGAGCTGGTAGCGGAGCTACAGCTCTCTCTGCTGCCGGACCGCCGAGAAACCGATTTTCCCGTACATGGCGTCAACGTACCTGCACGCACTGTCTCCGGTGATTTTTTTGATTTCTTTGCCTTGCCCGATGGGCGCATATGCTTCGATCTCGGCGACGTCGCCGGCAAAGGCATCCAGGCGGCCCTGCTGATGGCCAAGGCCTCAAGCCTGGTGCGCTGCCTCGGCAAGAGCGTGCACCACCCGGGCGATCTGCTGGGGCTCGTCAACCGCGAGATTTGCGAGACCGCGAGCCGGGGCATGTTTGTCACTCTCGTCGTGGGCATCTACGACCCAGCCGACGACAGCGTCATCCTGGCCAATGCCGGCCATGAGCCGGCGCTCCTCGTGGCAACGGATGGTAGCGTGCGCGACTTCGCAGCCATGGCACCGCCAGTGGGAGTGTCGGCCGACCTTCCCCTCGAGCAGCGCTTCCCCGAAATCACTTTCGCGCTCGACGGCGGCAGCCTATATCTCTTTACAGACGGCGTCACCGAGGGCTCGATCGACGGGGGTGCGCCGCTCGGGCCTGAGGGCGTGCGCGATCTGCTGCGCGAGCTTTCCGTGCTGCCTGCGGCCAATCGCGTGGACGAAATTGCCAAGCGCTTTACCCGCTCCGACAAGCCGCTGCACGATGACCTGACCATGCTGGTGGTACAGGCTGCAAAATCACAGGCGCCCTTGGTCAAACGGCGCCTGCGAGCCACGGCCGAGAGCCTCAAGGAGATCCGCGACGTGACGCGCGAGGTAAGCCAAGAAGCAGGCTGCGGCGAAGACTGCACCGAACAACTCGTGCTTGCCGTGAACGAGGCCTGCATGAATATCATTCAACACGCCTATGGAGAGGAAAGCGAGGGCGAGATGGTGCTCGATATCCGCCTGATCGACAACGCGCTAGAGGTGCGGCTGACGGATTTCGCCGAGCCGATGGATCTCGAGACCGTGAAGCCGCGCCCGCTGGAAGAGCTGCGCCCGGGGGGACTCGGCACGCGATTTATGAGCGAATGCATGGATGAGGTTCGCTTTGTGGTACCGCCGCCGGATGGCGCTGGCAATCAGCTGTGGATGCGCAAGCGTATTGCTTGATACTCGTCGCCGCTTTTCGGCTAGAATGGCTGCGGCAGGACCGGAAGGGATCGCCGATGAAACACGAGGTCGCAAAGGAGCACGGTTTAGCTGTCGTCGCGTTCAGCGGTGATATCGACTTCGGCTCGTCTCCAGAGGCTCGGCGCGTGCTACTCGACACGCTGGAGGACGAAGGCGGCCTGTTGGTGGACCTATCGGCCGTCACCTACATCGACAGCTCTGGCGTGGCCAGTCTGATCGAGGCGTTCCAGAGCGCTAAGGGTTCCAACTCCCGCTTCGCCCTGGTGGCAGTCAGCGATGCTGCCATGCGCGTCCTGCGCCTCGCTCACCTAGAACGGGTCTTCCCGATTTTCAAATCGGTGGCCGACGCCGTCGACAACGCTCGCTGATCGGACGGATATGGCGGAACAGACCGCGCCCGGCCATCCACGCAACCTGACAGAGGCCATCGGCCGCCAGGCCATCGCTGGGCTCGCCGCCCTCGCGCGCGGTATTGAGGGTGTTGGTACTGGCGTGGTGTTGCTGGTGCAAAGTATCGCCCTGTTGTTATTCGGCCGCCTGCGCCACCAGCCGGTGCGCCTGCCCTCGGTGATCGCGCAGATGATGGAGATTGGCATCCGCGCCGTGCCAATCGCTTCAGTGCTCGCCTTCATGATCGGCATCACGCTTGCGATGCAGGGCATCGACCTACTCAAGACCTTCGGCGCGGAGAGTCAGGTGGTGCTCGCCGCGGCCCTTTCGGTGACGCGCGAGTTTGCGCCATTAATCATGGGCGTGCTGGTCGCCGGCCGTTCCGGCTCGGCGCTGACAGCGCGCATCGGTACTATGGTCATTAGTCAGGAAATCGACGCCTTGCGCGTCATGGGCATAAGCCCGGTGCGCTATCTCGTCGTACCGGCCCTGCTGTCGATGCTGGTCATGCTACCACTGCTGACCTTCCTTGCCGATATCGTCGGCCTGCTCGGCGCCGCACTCTATACCAATCTTGAGCTCGGCATGTCGTTGCATGCCTTTGCCGACGCCACAGTTAAAGTGCTCACGGTCAACCATCTCATGCACGGCATCTCCAAGAGCGTCATCTTCGGCGGCATCATCGCTCTGGTTTCGGTGGTCAACGGTTTCGCAGTCTCGGGTGGCGCCGAGCAGGTTGGTCGTGCCACCACCAAAACCGTCGTACAATCCATCGCCGGCATCATCATCACCGATATGCTGGTCATCTTTATCCTAACCCGCTGATGACCGCGCCGGATATCGCCATGGCCGAAACGGCCGAGCCGGTGATTGAGGTAAGCTCCCTGGTCACGCACTATCCCGGCAACAAGGAGCCGATCCTCAAGGGCATCGACGTCACGGTTTTCGACCGTGAGATCGTCTGCATCATGGGTGGCAGCGGCTCGGGCAAGAGCACGCTCTTGCGACAGATCATAGCTCTTGACAAGCCGACCAGCGGCAGCATTCAGATCCTCGGTACCGACGTGAATCGCGCCGACCACAACGGGATGCATGCCATGCGCAAGCGCATCGGCGTCGCCTTCCAGGGAGGCGCCATGTTCAATTCTATGACTGTTGGCGAGAACCTCAAGCTGCCGCTGCGCGAGCATGCCAGCCTCGCCGAAGAGCAAATGAACATCATGGTGCGCATGAAACTCGGCTTCGTCAGCCTGCCGCCCGAAACCGCGAACCAGCTGCCGTCCGAGCTTTCCGGGGGTATGCTCAAGCGCGCAGCCATGGCGCGGGCCATCATGATGGATCCGACGCTGTTGTTCTGCGACGAACCTTCGGCTGGCCTCGACCCAGCCGTGTCGGCCTCGCTCGACGATCTCATTCTGCGCTTGCGCGATGCCATGGCCATGACCATCGTAGTAGTCACCCACGAGCGCGCCAGCGCCTTCAAGATCTCCGATCGCATCATTGTACTCGACAGGGGGGAGATCCTCATGGCCGGCTCGCTCGAAGAGCTACGTGAGCACGGCTCCAAGCGGGTGCAGGATCTGCTCGACGGCGTGCCCGAAGAAGCCGAAGTCGCGGGCTGGCTGTAGGACCATTGGGGGAGCAGAATGGGGGCGAATAGGGTCGGTTACTTTGTCGTGGGGCTGTTCGTCGTGATCTTGCTGGCTGGTCTGATCGGCCTGCTTACCGTGCTCGCCGGCCGCGGTGAGCACGCGGAGTCATATGAAACCGTCTATGCCAATGTCAGTGGCCTCAAGTTCGGCACACCAGTGTTCTTTGAAGGCTTCCAGGCTGGACAAATCGAGCATATCGCGCCGATCACTGTCGGGGACCACACCGAGTTTCGCGTCGCGTTAAGCGTCCGCGCCGATCTTTCCATCCCCGATGACAGCGAGGTTCTGATCGTCCAGCCCAATCTGCTCTCGGGCCGGGCGCTGTCGATCAGGGCCGGACGCTCCACGACACTGATCCGGCCGGGCGGACACATCCGCGGTGGTACCACCAGCGGCCTCGCAGCGCTGCCGGGCCTGGTCTCCAGCGGCCAGGACGTGATCGAGAATGCTCGCGCCTTGATGGTCGAGGCCACCGCCACCATGGCCGCCATCAAACGCTGGGTGGCCGAGGACATGGTGCGCATTACCGCCAGCTATGAATCCCTGCCGCTGGTGTTGCAGGCCGAGGCGCAGGCACTGTCGGCAGAAGCCCACGGCATGGCGCTCGCGGCTAATGCGGTCATTGAGCGCACCAACCTTTTTCTCAACGACGAAAACGCCCGCTCCGTCACACGTTCGCTCACCAACGTCGAGACCCTGACCGAGGACCTTGCCAAGACCAGCGCCGATTTGCGTATCCTTGGCAACGACACCCGTGTGGTAGTTGAGCAAATCCACGCCCTGATATCTGACAACAAGACTGACCTTGAAGGCTCCATCGTCGATATGCGCTATACGGTAGAGACAATTGCTGAACGTATCGATGCAGTAACATACAATCTGGAAGGTACGAGTCGGAATATGTATGAGTTCAGCCGCCAAATCCGGATCAACCCGGGCCTGTTGCTAGGTGCTAGCGCCGCCGAAGAGGCCTTGGAAGCCGGCGCTGAGCAGTGAGAGAGGAAAGAGAAATACCGCGGGGATTGCGAACTCTGGCATCGTTAGTGGCAGTGCTAGCACTTATGGTCGCAGCCTGCAGCGCGCCGCCAGTGCCGCGCGACCAGTTCTATCGCCTTAGCGGCGGCAGCCCGACACAGCGCTTCGCGACGCCACCGATCGAGGGCTCACTGGCGGTCAATCGCCTACGAGCCGACGGCCTAGTCAGTCAACGGCCGATCCTCTTCTCCACCCTAGAACACCCGAACCGGCTCGAGCAGCACAATTATCACTATTGGATCGAGATCCCGCCGGTGATGTTGCGCGATTCCCTGGTGGTCTATCTGGAGCAGGCCAACATAGCGCCGTCTATCGCGCTCGGCGATGCACGCCACCGCGCCGGCTGCGAGCTGTCGGCGAACTTGCGCCGCATGGAGCACGTGGTATCCGGCGGCCAGCCCTCAACCGCGGTGATCGAGGTCCAGTTCCAATTAGAACGGGTCAATGATGCGGCCATCCTGCTCAACCGTACCTATCGTGCGGAGCAGGTTGCGCTGGCGCTCACCGTCGATTCCACCGCCGCCGCATTCGATCAGGCGCTGGCAGCTCTCTTCGTCCGCCTCATCAGCGACCTCGCCGCCGCCACGCCGACCTGCCCCGCCCCGGTATCC
This sequence comes from Alphaproteobacteria bacterium, assembly GCA_030739735.1. Lineage (NCBI taxonomy): Bacteria > Pseudomonadati > Pseudomonadota > Alphaproteobacteria > Alphaproteobacteria bacterium. The sequence goes on from JASLYQ010000009.1 coordinate 81,329, forward strand.
TAAAGCGCTGCTGCCTGTTCTTGTAGCTGCTGCCACAAGGCGTCGACGTGCCGCGCCTCGGTGTTGGTCTGGCCGATCGAGACGCGGATGGTATAGCGCCCGCCAAGCCGCGTGTGGGTGAGGTACGCCTTGCCGGTATCGTTGACGCGCTCCATCAGCGTCGCATTGAGCCGGTCGAGCTCGTCTTCGTCGTCGCACCAAGGCGGATGCCAACGCAAGCAGAGCAGCGCCAGAGAGCGTGGCGCCAACAGCTCGAAATCGGCCGCAGCATCAATGCAGGCCGCCAGGTTTTCGGCCAGCGCGATGTGGTCAGCGATACGCGCCTTCAGTCCCTCGACGCCATAGCTGCGGATGACGAACCAGAGCTTGAGAGCGCGAAAGCGGCGTCCGAGTTGGATACCCCAGTCACGATAGTTGTGCACCGCCACGTCCTCGCGGGTCTTAAGATACTCCGGCTGGATGGCAAACGCGCCAAGCAGGGCAGCAGTGTCGCGCACGAAATAGACGGAGCAGTCGAAATTGGTGAACAGCCATTTGTGCGGGTTGAAGACGAAGCTGTCGACGCTCTCGATACCGGTGAGCATCGCGCGGTGCTCGGGCAGAATCAGGGCGCTGCCAGCCCAGGCCGCGTCCACATGCAGCCAGATCCCATGGCGAGTGCAAAGCGTACCGATCGAGCCCAAGGGGTCGATAGCGCCCGAGCCCGTGCTACCGAGCGCCGCCACCACCGCAACCGGCTGCCGGCCGGCAGCGATATCGGCCGCGATCGCCTCTCCCAGGGCATCGGCGCGCATGGCAAAGGCGTCGTCGACGGCAACTTTGCGCAGGTTGGCGCGCGCCATGCCGGCAATCTTCACCGCCTTCTCAACAGACGAATGCGCCTCGCTCGAACAATAGACGCAAAACGCCCCCTCATCCGCCACGCCGCCGTCGTTGCCGCGCGCGGCGGTGATGCGCTCGCGCGCGGTGACCAAAGCGCACAAAGTTGCGGTCGAAGCCGTGTCCTGGATGACGCCAGAGAAATTTCCCGGCAGCCCGATCATCTCGCGGATCCATTCCATCACGCGTTGCTCGAGTTCAGTCGCGGCGGGTGAAGTCTGCCAGCTCATGCACTGAGCCCCGAGCGTCGCGGTCAGCATTTCCGCCAGTACCGATGGCGGCGAGGAATTGGCGGGGAAATAGGCGAAGAACGACGGATGCTGCCAATGGGTCATGCCGGGCACGATCAGCGTCTGGAAGTCGGCGAAGATGCTGGTTATCGGCTCGCCCTGCTCGGGCGGCGCGGCGGGCAAGCGTGCCAATATATCGCCGGGCACGAGACGCGGGCACACCACCTGCGCCTCAACGCCGGCCATGTAGTCAGCCATCCAGTCAACCATGTCATGGGCGGCAGCGCGGAACTCTTCGGGGGTCATGAGCTTCTCCTTGATCAGCGGCCCGACCATAGCACCCGCTTTCGGACTCGACAGCGCTGCCGGAATAGGCGATCCCAGTTCCATGTCGTCGAAACACCTGCCCGAAGCGGACGTCGCGCCAGCCCCCTATTGGGTTGAAGCCCGCGATGCCCTGTCTGCCTGCGATCCAGTCATGTCGCGACTGATCGCGGCGGCTGGGGACGGGGCATTGCTGCCCAGGCGCGATGCCTTTTTCTCGTTGGCGCGATCAATCGTCGGCCAGCAAGTTTCTGTCGCCTCGGCCGAAGCGGTCTGGCAACGCCTCATGACCAAACTCGGCGCCGCCAGGCCCGAGTTGGTCGTCGCGTACCGTATCGACGACCTGCGCGCCTGCGGCCTGTCGCGCCAGAAGAGCAGCTACCTGATCAGCCTAGCTGAACACTTTCTCGACGGATCGCTGGAAGTCGCGGCCTGGCCGGAGCTCGCTGACGAGACCGTCATCGCACGCCTGGTGCAAGTCAAGGGCATCGGCCGCTGGACAGCTGAGATGTTTCTCATCTTCCACCTGCTGCGCCCCGATGTGCTGCCGGTTGCCGATATCGGTGTGCAACGGGCTTTCAGCAACCACTATACTGACGGCGAGCGGCCCGACGCGGAACGCATGTATAGCCTCGCGGAGCCTTGGCGGCCCTGGCGCTCCGTGGCTGTCTGGTATCTCTGGCGCAGTCTCGACGTGGTGCCCGTGGATTATTGAATCGATCCCCGGACTTGTAATCGAACAAGCGTTTGATATTTTCCGCGACAACTGCCAAAGCCATTATCGACGGCAAACCAAACGCAAGATCACACATATGCGGTTCTGGATCGGCAATCGCGCGCATGGTGCGCTCGTGTCAGCAATTATCCTGACGGTGGCCACTACGGCAACGGCGCAAAACACTGCGCCTGTGGGCGTGGATACGGTGCTAGCAGAACCTTTATCGCAAACCGTGCCGGTGGCCGGGCGCTTCGTCGCCAGGCAGGCCGGCGCCGTGGCCGCACGCACCGAAGGCGCCATCACCGAGATGACGGTGCAAATCGGTGACCACGTCACTGCCGGTGACGTGCTCGCGGTGTTCGACGTCGACCGCCTGAGCTGGCGGCGCGACCTGGCCCGGGCCACAGCACGCGAGATGGAAGGACGCTTGGCGGCCGCCAATTCCGAGCTCTCAAAGAAGAAGGCGGAGTTGACGCGCCTTGAAGGCATACGCAGCTCCGCTGCCTTCAACCAGGCACGCTACGACAACGCGATACAGGACGTGGCCATCGCCGAAGGCACGGTCGCCGCAGCCGCGGCGGTTCTGGCGCGCGAACGTGCCGCCCTCAAACTAGCCGAGGACGACCTGCGCCACGGCAGGCTCAAAGCACCGTACAACGGTGTGGTCAGCCGGCGCCATACCGAGGCCGGCGCCTATGTCCGCGTCGGCGATCCGGTGGTCTCGCTGGTCAATCAGGATGATCTCGAGATCGAGGCCGACGTACCCTACAACCGCATCCCCGGCCTGGCGCCCGACACCATGGTCAGCGTCAACCTCGCTGATGGCAGTGAGCATCAGGCCATCGTGCGGGCCCTTGGCGCCGAGGAAAACCCGTTAACACGAACGCGGCTGGTGCGCTTCACACCCGTCCCCAACGGAGGCGAGATTGCCAACGCAGTCGGGGAATCGCTCGCGGTCTGGCTACCGCTCGGCGCGCCCCGCCAAGTGGTCAGCGTGCACAAGGACGCGGTTCTCAAGCGCCAGGGTTTGTCACTAGTCTATGTTGTGACGGTCGAGAACATTGCCCAGATTCGGCCCGTCGAGCTTGGCGAAGCCGTCGGCCCGCGCTTCGTGGTGCTGGATGGCCTGGCCCCGGGCGAGCAGGTCGTGGTGCGCGGCAACGAGCGTTTGCGCCCGGGCCAAGAAGTCATGATCTTGCCGCCGGAAGAGCCGGAAACGGCGGCCGAGGCCGGCGGAGACAGCTAGATGAACCTGATTGACGGCGCCATCAAGCGACCGACCGCAGTGATCGCCGCGGTAATGATGGTACTGATCTTCGGCTTCCTCGCCCTGCAGCGCATCCCCATCCAGCTCGCGCCCGATGTCTCCAAGCCGCTGATCAGCGTCACCACCATCTGGCCGGGCGGCTCGCCTTTCGAGATAGAGCGCGAGATCCTGAACCGCCAGGAAGAAAAGCTAAAGGGCATCGAAGGCTTGGTGCAGATGGAGGGGGCGGCTCAGAACGGGCGCGCTGAGGTCAAGCTCGAGTTCGACATCGACACCAATATGGACCGGACGCTACTGCTGGTCGCCAATCGTCTCGACCAGGTTGAGTTCTATCCGGACGAGTCTCTGCGTCCGACCATCTCGACATCCGGCCTATCTGACAATCCCATCGCCTGGTTCATCCTGACGCGCTCAGAGGGCAATGAGCGTGCGGTCCATTCCTATGGCGATTTCGTCGAGGACGTGATCCAGGAGCGCCTGGAACGCGTACCAGGCGTCTCGCGCACCAATATCTATGGCGGCAGCCAGCGCGAGATGCGCGTGACCATCGATCCCGCCGCCATGGCCCGCTTCCGCCTGACGGTACCGCGCGTGGTGCAGGCGCTGCGCGCCGCAAATGCCTCCGTCTCGGCCGGTGAGGTGGACGAGGGCAAGCGCCGCTATACCGTGCGCACCGAGGGCGAGTTCGAGACCATCGCCCAGGTCGAGCAGGTGGTGCTGACCAGCGATTCCGACGAAGCCACCGGACGCATAGGCCGGGTCACGGTCGGCGACATCGCGGACATCGCTTACGCCTACAAGGAACCCAGGGCAACCATCCGCTTCCTCGGCGAGGCCTCGCTCGCCATCAACGCCATTCGCGAGACCGGCGCCAACGTTATCGAGACAATGGACGGCATCAAGGCCGCGATCGAAGAGCTCAACGAGCGCACCCTGCCCGAAGCCGGGCTGGTCATCCGCCACGTCTACGACGAGACCATTTACATCAAGTCCTCGATCTCGCTGGTCCGTCAGAACATCTGGGTTGGCGGCACGCTAGCCGCGATCATCCTGATGATCTTCCTGCGCTCGCTAAGGGCGACGCTGATCGTCTCGCTCGCCATCCCAATCTCGGTCGTCGCCGCCTTCGTCGCCATGGCGGTGCTGGGGCGTTCGATCAACGTAATCTCGCTCGCCGGCATCGCCTTCGCCGTCGGCATGGTGGTCGATGCCGCGATCGTGGTGTTGGAGAATATCTACCGCTACCGCGAACGCGGCCTGCCAGCGGCCGAGGCCGCCTATAAAGGCGCCACCCAAGTCTGGAGCGCGGTCATGGTTTCCGCGCTCACTACGGTGTTGGTGTTCGTGCCAATCCTTATCATGGAGCTTGAGGCTGGCCAGCTCTTCCGCGACATCGCGGTCGCCATCTCGGTTGCCGTGCTGGCCTCGCTTGCCGTCTCAGTAACGATGATCCCAGCGCTGTCAAAATCTCTGCTCAAGCGCAGCAACATCACGGAATCGCGCCTGCGGCTGCCGCTCGTCGATCTTCTGGCCCGCGCCTTTGCGAGCATACTCATGGGCTACGTGCGCAGCATCACGCTCAGCCGCTTCATGTCGCTAATGGTGGCAGGGGGCATCGTCGCTGGCACGGGCTTCGCCAGCTATCACTTCCTGCCAAAGCTGGAATATTTGCCGGAAGGCAATCGCAACCTGATCTTCGGCATCATGCTGCCGCCACCAGGCTATAATCTCGACACCATGACCGAGATCGCGCTCAGGGTGGAAGATCGCGTCCGTCACCTTTGGGGCAGCGTGACCGGGCCAGCACCTGAAGCAGATGGCCCGCCGAAGATCCGCAACTACTTCTTCGTCGCCCTACCCAGCCGCGCTTTCTTCGGCGCCGGCACTTATCCTGAGACGGCAAATCGGGTGGCCGAATTGATCCCGGTACTGTCGCGATCGTTGTTCGGCGAGCCCGGTACCTTCGGCTTCTTCAACCAGCCAAGCCTGTTCAGTCGCGACATCGGTGGCGGCCGTGCCATCAAGCTCGATATCTCCGGCGCCAACCTTGAGGAAGTGGTGATCACGGCACAGAGCGCCGCCGGTCTGGTTGGCACCGCCTTTCCGCGCAGCGAAGGCCACCAGATGCGCCCACTGCCGGGCCTGGAGCTCGGCTCGCCCGAGGTGCGCGTGGTGCCCGATCGCGTGCGGCTTGCCGACAACGGCGTTTCCGCGCTCGAACTGGCGCTCAGCATCGATGCCTTTAACGACGGCCTGCGCGTGGCCGAAATCACGGTTGAAGGCCAGCGCATCGACCTCACCCTGCGCGGGCCGGAAGACCAGATTGACCGCACCCAGAGTATCGAGCACTTGCCCGTCGTCACCCAAAGCGGCCGCATCCTGCCGGTCAGCATGCTGGCAAACGTGGACGTTACCGCCGGCCCCACCGAGATCCGACACTTGGAGCGCGAACGCACCATCACTCTGGTGATCAGCCCGCGCGCCGATATCCCCCTCGAGGCGGCGATCGAGACCGTGCAAACCCAGATCATCGACAAGCTCACCGAGCAGGGCCTGCCGCCTGGCGTACGCTTACGCATGTCGGGTTCTGCAGCACAGCTGGACCTCACCTTCGAGGCCATGATGACCAACCTGCTCGTGGCCGTAGTCATCGTCTATCTGCTAATGGCAGTGCTGTTCGAGAGCTTTATCTACCCCTTCGTCATTCTGCTCTCGGTGCCACCCGCCACCGCCGGCGGCGTGCTTGGCCTGTTCCTACTCAACCAATACATGGACATGGCCGCTTCCGGAGGCTTCCAGGCTCTCGACATGTTGACTATGCTTGGCTTCATCATCCTTGTCGGAATCGTCGTCAACAATGCGATTCTGCTCGTCGATCAGACGCTGCACCACATGCGCGACGAGGGCATGGCCACGCGTGACGCCATACTGGAGGCCACGCGCAACCGCATGCGACCGATCTTCATGTCCACCCTGACCAGTGTGTTTGGCATGATGCCGCTGGTAATATTCCCCGGTGCCGGCTCCGAGCTCTATCGCGGTCTTGGCTCAGTGGTTGTTGGCGGGCTGTCGTTGTCGGCCATCCTGACCCTACTGATCGTGCCGCCTCTGCTGGCAGTCTTCCTGCCCAGACAGGCCGCGCGCAAGGCGGAAGTGGAGCCCACGGCGCCGGCCGCCTCGCCCCCGCCTTCATCAATCCCGCAAGCCGCCGAATAGCCCTCACGACACCTTCCATCTACACGTAGCCATCATGGCATCACGGCCGGCCAACGCCGGCCGCACTTACGCTTTCTGCTACCATTTTGGTTTTTTAAGGAGGATACTGATTGGGGATTGGGTGATGCAGCGTATGATTTTGATCGCTCAGAATGGGGAGTCGGCGACTCATCTGCGCATCTGACACAGCATCCACCGATGGCCCGTAACAGCTTAAACTAAGGGGAGGAAACGCGATGGAATTTGATGTCCTTAGAAATTTTAAGGGACTTGGTGTCGAGGACGGGGTAAATATGGCTGACCCCTACCAACTAGGTACCGCCTTCTTCCGGTCGGGCCAGGATGGTGGCAAGGTTCAGCACCATATGGAAAAGATCGCGGCCAAGTCCGAGCTGCCGCGACGTGAGTTCTTCAAGTCGGCACTCGGCTTTACTGGCGCCATGCTTGCGGTCAATGCTGCCACCGGAATGCGATTCTTTGACGTTTCCGAAGCAGAGGCCCAAGAAGTCGCGGCCCTTGAGGAAGTCCAGGGATCCATTCGCGGCAAGACCGGGTATGTCATCGACATGCACACCCACGTCTGTACCCGCCCCGAAGGGTATGTACTGGGCGAGAACACGACCCAAAAGGGTATGTGGTTTGTCGACCTTCTCGACGGTCTGGGCAAAGCCTTCGGGATGGAGAACGGCGTCCACGACATGAACATCGAGAACTACGGTAAGATGCTGCTCGATGGCAGCGAGACCGATATCGGCGTGTTCAATCCGTTCGGCTTCGCCGAGGACTACGGCGGACGTGACATGGTGCCGATGGACTACCAAAAGCAGGTCAAGGAGGCCAACCCGACAAACACAATAATGCTGGCCGGTGGCCTGACCCCGAACCAGGGTGTGACCGAGACGCTCGAGCGGCTCGAGAAGTACGTTAAGGAAGATGGCGCTTCTGGCCTCAAGCTCTACACCTTTGATTCGACGCCGAATTCGGGCTGGTGGTTCGATGACGAAGAGCGTGCATACCCGATTTGGGAGAAGTGTCTCGAGCTCGGCATCAAGAACATCGGCTGCCACAAGGGCATCCCGTTCGGCCAGTTCATGGCCCGCTACGCCCATGTCGAGGACTTCGACAAGGCATGCGACGACTTCCTGGGCCTTAACTTTATCGCCTTCCACTCGGCTTGGCCGTATCACGGCGAGCTAGGGGCGTTGAAGGGCTTCAAGCCGCAACGTAACAATCTCTTCTGCGAGATCGGCTCGACCTTCGCCGCCACCGTCACCGGCCGTCCGGTGGAGTGCGCCCACGTGCTCGGCTCCCTGGTCCGCGACCTTGGCGCCGGCTCAGTGATGTGGGGCACAGACTCGCTGCTTTGGGGCAACCCGCAGTGGCAGATCGATGCGTTCCGCCGCTTCCGCATTCCGGATGAGCTGATCGACGGTCACGGCTATCCGCAACTCACCGATGAGGTGAAGGCACAGATCCTCGGCAAGAATGCCGCGGCCCTTTGGGAGCTGGAGACAGCGAAGAACGAATACGGACGCGAAGTACCGTTCGTACACTTCGGCTAATCGTCAATCTTACACGGAGGATGGCCAGGGCTACCTGGCCATCCTTTTTTTGAGCCCGAAGAGGGATCCGCCATGCCGACGTATGAGTATCGCTGCGAGCCTTGCCTAAAGATCTACCAAGTGAATCACAGCATGTCTGAAACGCCGAAAATTCTGTGTCCCGAATGCGACCGCGCAACCGAACGTCTTATTTCAGCCCCCAATCTCAGCCTTGGCGGTCATACCAGCCCGACTGCAGCCAGATACGCCAAGATGACCATGTCGGAAGAGATTGCCCGCGAGAAGGAACTGCAAAAGACTTACGAGACAATCTGGCTACCGGAAGAGGTTAAGCGCTGATCTTAAAGCATCCAGGAAAAGGGGGAAGAGCCATGGTGTTTGGTCGCAGATCCCTGATCGGCAGCACGACGGCTGTGCGTCCCGTTCCGCAAGAGCATCGAAATCCACCGGATGATCTTTTCGACTAACGCCCTTCTGTTCGCCAGGCAACGAGCAGACCGCCAAGGGTGAGCGCTAGCAGCAGCCAGGCCGGCAAAAGCGGGTGCTGATCGAGGCCGGTGACCAGGTAGCGGCGGCGCTCGACCAGGCCGAGCCAGCCGCGGCCGGCCGCGGTGCGTCCGGCGCGCACTTTGCGCAGGGTCGGCACGCCACCTTCCGCCAGCCACACTAGGCCGCCGCCCGTAGCCTCGGTAAGCGGGCCGAGAACCGCCTCCGTAGCGCGCACGTCTTCCATCTCGCGTCTATCGGCACTGCCGAGCACGGCGATCGCAGCATGGTCGTCGTGGGTAAAGCGCCAGAGGCCCGGTGGCGCCCCAGCGATGCGCACCGTGGCCGTACCGTCACCGCGCTCTTCCAGCGCCAGCATGCTGCGCGCACCATCGGGAGCGATCACGGACAAGGCCCCTTCTACGGGTGTCAAGCTGCGACGAGTAACAAAGATCTGCCCATCAAGCGCCTCGGCCACCAGGTTCTCTTCCTCGAGGTCCGGCTCCTTCATCAGCCAATGAACCAAGCGCCGTAGCATATCTGATTGCGGCCCCCCGCCTTCGAAGCCCTTGGCCCAGAGCCAGGATTGGTCGGAAAGCAGCTGGGCCACTCGGCCCTCGCCGACGCGCTCGAGCACCAGCAGGGGCATCTCGCTATGCCCCTGCATAAGCGGAATGCCGCCGCGCAGATCGGCGCCTATGTGACGGAACCAACGGCCCCATTGCGGCGTCATGTCGCTTTGCGAACCATTTCCCAACAAAACATTTGTTACGGGATGACGATAGCCGAAATCTGTCAGCCGCGGTAGGAACGGTTGGGAGTGGACCTGCCCGTTGGGTCGCGCCGGCAGCACCGTCCCAAGGGGTGTCGAGGCAAGGCTGAGCGGAGAAGCGAAGGCAGGACCAGCCGCATCGAACACGGCGCCGCCGCCAAGAACATAATCTACGACGTTTTCAAGATAGAGCATGGGCAGAATGCCGCGCCGGTGATAGCTGTCAAAAATCACCAAGTCGAACTTACCGAGATCGGCGGCGAAGAGCTCATCTGCCGGGAACGGGATCAACGAAAGTTCGCGCACGGGCGTCAAGTCCGAGGTGTTGGGCGGGCGTAGAATAGTGAGATGTACGAGATCGACCGAAGGGTCGGCTTTTAGCAGGTTGCGCCAGCTGCGCAGGCCGGCATTCGGCTCACCCGAGACCAGCATGACGCGCAGGCGGTCGCGCACGCCATTGATCACAGCCACCACATGGTTGTTGAGCACCGTCAACTCGTCGTCACTTGCGGCCACGGCCAACTCCACTACCGTGGTGCCGGCGTGGTCGATGGGCACCGTCACGGCCGACGCCTCGTCGACCCTCAGCGCCATATGGCGCTCCAGCCCGCCATCCACCGAGACCAGCAGCGTCACCGGCTCGCCGACAACCGCATCATCTACCACACGCACGATCAGGGTCACTTCATCGCCAACGATGCCATACCCCGGAGCCTGCTCCAGGGCCAGACGGCGATCGCGCTCATCCGGCTCGCCGGTGAGCAGCACATGCAGCGGCCCGAGCGATAACGCCCCATCGCCAACGGGTGCATCATGTACTTGGCCGTCGGTCAGCAGCAGGGTACCGGCCAGACGCTCGGGCGGAACGTCGGCAAGCAGACGCGCCGCAGCATCAAATAGGCGCGTGCCCTCGGCGCCACTACTTTGCGGCAGCACCGCGATCCGGGTCTCGAGATCTGGCAGATTGCCGAGCGCCGCGACCAACGCGGCCTCAGCCCCATCCGTCTGGGCACGCCGCTCGCTGATATTCTGGCTCTCGGAGCGGTCGACGATCAGTGCGAAAACGTCGGGCAGCGGCCGGCGCTGCTCGCGGCTGATAGAGGGACCAAGCAGGCTGAGTAGCAAAACCGCCGCCACCAACGTCCGCCAACCGGAGCCGCGCATCTTGTTCTTTGCCGAAAGCACGAGCAGCGCAAGCGTCGGCAACGCTAGCACAGCTAACAGCCAGAAGGGCAGAAACGGCGAGAAGACAATGGCCATCGCGCTGTCCACCGACGCTACTCCGTGACCTCTGGCGCCGGCCGCCCGAGTCGCCGTAGAATCGCCGGTATATGCACTTGATCCGCCTTATAGTTGCCCGACAAGGCATACATGGCGAGGTTCACGCCGAAGCGTAAGGCCAGCTCGCGTTGGCGCTGGCCGCCTGGCACGAGTTGGTAGAGAGGATAACCGTCTTCGTCGAGAGCCCAGGCGCCGGCATAGTCATTGCCGCCTATGATGATAGACGAAACACCGTCGTTGACGTCGCCCTCGTAGCGCTCGACCCAAAGCTCGCCGCTACGCCATCGGCCAGGAAATTCGTCGAGCAGATAGAACGAGCGCCGCAGCACATGGTCCACAGGTACCAGGCTCAGGGGCGGCACGTTGAGATCGCTCAGGATCGTCGCTAACTTGCTCTGCTGGCCGCCGATACGCCGCCCCAACACGTCGATAGGGGACTGGTCCCGAGTATCGAAGAGGATCATGCCACCGGCCCGCAGATAGGCGTCAATATTGGCTAGAGCATCGTCGGAGAGCGACACCTGATTGTCCGTTACCGGCCAATAGATGAGGGGATAGAAAGCGAGTTCGTCACGGCCAGGATTGATACCGAAGGGCCGGCCGGCCTTCACCGCGGTGCGGGTACGTAGAATCATCGTCAGCCCGCTCAGCCCTTGGCGGCTGATCGTATCGACCTCCTCGTCGCCGGTCACCACATAGGCGAAGTGCATTTTCTCAGCGAGTTCGACAATGCGCGCATCATCGAGCGTCGTCTCCTGTGCCAGAGAGCCCGGTGGCAAAAACGCAAACACGGCAAGCGCCAGCAATGACGAAGCCGCGCCAACCCGTGACAGGCTCAGCAAGGCTCCACGCAGCCCCAGTGCGATGGCCAGGTCGATCATGGCCAGGATATAGGCCACGAGCAGAAGCCAGGGCGCCAGATCAACCTCGCGCCGGGCTTCCAGATCGAGCACCGGTGGCATGCCGGCAATCGACTCGATGGGTTGCAAGGCCAGGGTCGCGGGCGCCAGATTGAGAGCGCGACGGCGCGGCCCATCACCATATTCGCCGGGTGGATGCTCGGGCCCAACCTCGGTCGTGGCAAAGTCGGCGCCTGCGATGGCCGTCGCTTCCACGCTCGGCGCCCCCAGCCTGCCGAAGCCATCGAGGCTCGAAAGGGGCGTCAGATAGGCAGCCAGGCTACCGTCGTCAACACCACTCGCAAGAGCCACGATCCGTTGCAGCATGTCGACGAAGAGTCCCGACAGCGCCAGCGAGGACCAGTCCGCGTTGGCGGTGGTATGAAACAGTACGAGCCAGCCATTCCCGCGCCGCTCTGCGGTCACCAGCGGCGTGCCGTCAGCGAGCCGAGCCCAGGTCTTCTCGACCAGGTCCATGCCAGGCTCGGCCAGCACTTGGCGCTCGACGTACACATCGTCGGGAACGGTAAGCCCGACGAAAGGTGAGGCCTCAGGGAAGGCGTCGAGCGGCATCGGCTGTTCCCAGGTCAGTGTGCCGCCAAGTGCGCGACCACCGCCTAGGCGAAGCGCCACCGGCATTAGATCATCACTGCCCTCAGAGAGATGCGGCCCGGCGAAACGCACCAGTACACCCCCGGCGTCGAGCCAGCCCTCGATACGCGTCTGATCCTGACCGACCAAGCGCGCGACATCTGCGAGCACGAGAACGGAGAGTCCGCTATCCAACAGTTCGGGTATAGACCCGAGCCGCACCTCGCTAAAGGGCCGCAAGGCGCGATCCAGATAGTACAGCTCCGAGAGCAGGGGCTGATTGCGCTCGCTACCGCCGCCCGACACTAGCCCGACGGGACGGCGGCGCCAGCGCTCATCGAGCAGGATCACGGCGCCAGCACTCCTCTCGCCGTCAATATCGAGGCGTGCGATCTCGTTGCGCACCGCCGTCGGCACTTCCAAAATTGCCTCGACGGCGGTAGCCTCAGCATCGAAGATCAGCCGCTGGCGCGCCAAGATACGGCCATCGGAGGCCAGCGCTCGCACCTCGACGGCCTCGTCCGCGCCCGCGGCCACGCGTCTCGCCCGCAGGCTCAAGATCTCGCGGTCGTCGCGCGGTGGCAACAGCACCTTAGCGCGCGCGACCTGCGCCGCAACATACACCGTCAGAGGACCTATATCACGGAGCGCGGACACGAATTTCCCGTCCTCTGCCATGTGGCCGGATGCTAGCCCGTCGCTGAGCCAGGCGACCTGCATGGTTTCGCCTACATCTTCAGCCGCTTCGGCCACGGCCCACCTTGCACTGCCGCGGTCGACCGGCCAAGGCTTCGGCACCAAAGCCAGAACGCGCTCCAGGGCATCCGCCGCAGTGATGAGACCGCTCGTGGGGTTTGCTGTGCCAGGGGCGGTCGTTGCGATCATGACCGCCCGCTCTTGGCGTTCAGCCTTGGCCAGCAAGGCCTCCGCACGTGCCAAGCGCGTCTGCCAGGTTGGTGCTGCGGCCCAGCCGTCATCTACAACCAGCAGCAGGGGGCCGTCGCTTTCGGCCTCGTGCGAGGCATCGAGCAGGGGGCCGGCACAGGCAATAATGACAAGGGCGGCAAGCAACAGGCGCAGCAGCAAGAGCCAAAGCGGTGTGCAGCTCGGCGTCTCCTCGGTCTCGCGCAACCCAAGCAACAGACGTACGGCTGGAAAGGCCAGCTGCCGCGGCGCCGGCGGATTGACGCGTAGCAGCCACCAGATTACCGGCAGCGCAGCCAGAGTTGCCAACAACCAGGGGGTCGCGAAACTGAGCGCGGCCAAGCTCATCGGCGCCGGCTAACTTCGTCCGAAAGGCCTAGATAAAGCGCCAGTAATGCGGTTTCCGGCGTATGGTCGGTACGATGACCGAGAAAACGCCAACCGACCTGACGGCAAATTGTTGCCAACGCGTTGCGCTGCGCCGCAAGGCGCGCGTGATAGGCGGGGCGGATCGCCTCGACACGCCTGATCAGGGGATTGCCCTCACCTTCCAGGCCCTGAAAGCGGACACGGCCCGCATAAGGCAGGCTTTCCTCGGCTGGATCCAGCACCTGCACCAAGCTGCCCTCGGCACCATCGCCGGCGAGCCCACGCACGACCTGCTCGATAGCTTCGGGCGGATCGAGAAAATCCCCGATAAGCACAATCTGGGCGTGGCGCGGCAGGGCTTCGCGGGAGAGAATACCATCGGCGTCACTGGTGTTGCGCGCGATGGCCTCGCCGAGACGTGCCAGGGCTACACTGCCCCGCAACGGCCGCCGGCCGCCCTCACCGAGCAGAGCTACCTGCTCGCCGCCCCGCAACAACAGGTCCGCAAGACCCAGTAAAATGACATTGGCACGGTGCCGCTTAGTGGTCGACAGGCCCTGCGAGGCGAAATTCATCGACGGCGAAGCGTCGCACCAAAGCCAGACAGTGGCCGAGGCTTCCCATTCCTGCTCCCGCACATAAAGGCGATCGGACTTAGCCGAGCGCCGCCAATCAATCATCGCGGCCGGATCACCCGTCTCGTACCGCCGAAATTGCCAGAACGTTTCGCCCGGCCCCGAGCGACGGCGGCCGTGAACCCCTTGCTGGACGGTCGCTGCGACGCGACGCGCCTCGACTAGCAAAGGCGGCAGGCCAGCTGCCGCGCGCTCCGCCTCCCGCCTGGCTTCGAGGCTCATCGCCGCCTTAACCGAGCGGCTCGCACATGCGCTTGATCACCTGCTCGATGGTGATGCCATCGGCGCGCGCGGCAAAGCTCACCGCCATGCGGTGGCGTAAGACCGGTGCCGCCAGCGCTAGTACATCGTCGATCGACGGCGTCAGCCTGCCGTCGATGATGGCACGGGCCCGGCTTGCCAGCATCAGCGCCTGACTCGCACGCGGTCCGGGGCCCCAGGACACGGACTCGCGCACTGTCTCGATGCTCGTGTCCTCCGGCCGACCCGAGCGCACCAAGGTGAGGATCGCCTCCACCACCTTCTCTCCGACAGGTACGCGACGCACCAGACGCTGCGCCGCCATCAGCTCGTCGGCATCCATTACCGCCTTGGCCTTGCTAGTTTCAGACCCGGTGGTCGCCAGCACCATCACTCGCTCCGCATCCAGGTCAGGATAGCCGACATCGATCTGCATCATGAAGCGGTCGAGCTGGGCTTCGGGCAGCGGATAGGTGCCCTCTTGCTCGAGTGGGTTCTGGGTGGCGATAACATGGAATGGCTCGGGGAGGGTGTGGCGCTGACCGGCGACCGAGACCTCGTGCTCCTGCATGGCCTGTAGCAGCGCCGATTGGGTGCGTGGGCTGGCACGGTTGATCTCGTCCGCCATCAGCAGCTGACAGAACACTGGGCCCTTGATGAAGCGGAAGGCGCGTTTGCCGGCCTCGCTCTCCTCGAGCACCTCAGAGCCCACGATATCCGCCGGCATCAGATCGGGGGTGAACTGAACTCGCTTTTCGGCCAAGCCGAGCACGGTACCGAGAATCTCGGTCAGGCGCGTCTTCGCGAGTCCGGGCACGCCGACGAGCAGCGCGTGGCCGCCCGATAGGATCGTGATCAGGACCTCATCAATGACGCGCTCCTGGCCGAAAATAAACTCGCCCACGTGATCGTGAACGTCGCCCATACGTTTGCCAAGGGCGTCGATTCGGTCGACGGCATCGCCGGTGTCAGTAGTATCGATGGCTGCAGAATCGGACATCCTGTTAGCGACCCGTGCTTTGGGTTAACGTATCTGGATGGAAGGAAAGCCAACCAGTGAGAGGTCGGAACTGTCCGGGCTCGATGCCTTGCCAGCGAGCGTGGACTTGGATCCGGTGCTCTGCGGCGACATCGATATCCGCATAGGCCGCGACGGGACGTGGTTTTATCACGGCTCGCCGATCGGCCGCAAACCGCTGGTCCGCCTGTTTGCGTCGGTGCTACGGCGCGAAGCGGACGGCGAGTATTGGATGGTGACCCCGGTCGAGCGAGCGCGCATCCGCGTGGATGACGCGCCTTTCGTGGCCGTAGCCATGACGGTGCTGGGTAACGGCCGCGATCAGTGTCTCCAATTCCATACCAATGTCGATGCTACGGTGGTGGCCGGGCTCCCGCATCCCCTGCGGGTCACCATAGATGCCGAAAGCGGCGAGCCCTCGCCCTATGTCATGATCGACGCTGTGCGTGGCCTCGAGGCGCTGGTGGCGCGCGCGGTGTTCTACGACCTCGTGGAACTGGCGGAAGAGGACACCATGGGCGCCCTCGGGGTGTGGAGCGCCGGCACGTTCTTTATGCTGGGGTCCGCGGTTGAGGAGAATATCTGAGCATGCGGGCGCAAATTACCGAGCGCATGGCAGCGCACGAGGCAGCTGGCGTCATCGATGCCTCGTCGTCGGCAGAGCCGGCGCTGAATGGCACTGTGGCCGTGGCGGCGGCCGTGCTGATGCCTTTGATCGACCGAGCGAACGGCATGACCGTGTTACTCACGCGCCGCAGCGACCATCTCAACGATCACGCCGGGCAGGTTAGCTTCCCAGGAGGGCGTACGGAACCGCACGACCGCGACGCGATAGAGACGGCATTGCGCGAAACGCAGGAGGAGATCGGCCTGCCGCGCCATCGCATCGAGATCGCGGGCACGCTGGATACCTGCATCACCGGCACTGGCTTTTCCATAGTGCCCGTAGTCGGATTCGTCGCACCGCCACTCGATATCGAGCGCGACCTAGTGCTCGACAGCTTCGAGGTGGCGGAAGCCTTCGAAGTGCCGCTCGACCATATGCTTGACCCGGCAAACCGCAAGCGGCGCCGGGCCATCGCCAAAGGCCGCCGCCGCGAGTTCTACGTCGTCAACTACCACCAACACACTATCTGGGGCGCCACCGCTCGCATGCTGGTGAATCTCCACGAGGTGCTGCAGGAGGGGCCTTGAGCAATATCCTGGTCAAGTTACTGCCGCTGCTGCTGCCGATCGCGGCCTATCTCGTCTGGTGGTGGCTAAGCCGCGGCAAGGCCTTAGCGATGGGTCAGCCGCCGCCTGAACTGGCCAAGGGCCCCTGGGCCTATCTGATCGCCGCCGGACTGATCTTGGTGCTGGCCGGCCTGATCTATACGGGTATGACCCAGGGAGAGAAGCCCGGTGGAATCTATGTGCCACCCGCCTTCGAGAACGGGCGGATCGTTCCTGGTCATATTGACCGTTAGCGGATGAAGCCGAGCACGCGAATCGCACCGCGACCGTGGATGGCGGCGCCCGAGACAACAGCGGTACTGGCGGCGCTTGGTGCGCGCGGTGAGACGGTGCGCTTCGTTGGTGGCTGCGTGCGCGACACGTTGCTCGACCGCGCCATCACAGATATCGATATCGCCACGCCGGACCGACCGGAGACGGTAATGGCGCTGGCAGCAACCGCCGAGCTGCGGGTGCTGCCCACGGGACTCGACCACGGCACCGTCACCGTGGTCTCGCAAGGTCGCGTCTTTGAGGTGACTACGCTGCGCCGCGATGTTGAAACCTTCGGCCGCCATGCCCGCGTCACATTCACAGATGACTGGGCGGCGGACGCGGCACGGCGCGATTTTACATTCAACGCCATGTTCCTGGATGCCGACGGCACGCTTTACGACGCCCACAGCGGCGCCGAGGACCTAGCGGCCGGCCGGGTGCGCTTCGTCGGTGAGGCCGTACGCCGCATCAAAGAGGACGTGCTGCGCCTACTGCGCTTTTTTCGCTTCCTCGCCTGGTACGGCAAAGGCGAGGCGGACGCCGAAGCACTCGACGCCTGCGCTACCGCTGCCGGCAGTCTGGAAACCCTGTCCGGTGAGCGCGTGCAGACAGAATTACTGAAGCTGCTCGCAGCTGATGATCCCTTACCCACGCTCACATTGATGGCCGACCGCGGGATATTCCGGTATTTGCTGCCCCATACGCGCAAGGATTGGCCCAGGCGGCTCGCCGCCTTGATCGCGATCGAACGGACGCACGGCAGTAATCCCGTGCGACGCCTGGCAGCATTGGTCGCGAGTAAGCCCGAGGCGCTGGCCGAACGCCTGCGCCTGTCCCGCACCGATGCCGATCATCTCTGTGAGTTGATCACGGCCGATACGCGACCACACGCCGGCATGGAAGCCGTCGCGGTTCGCCGCATGCTCTACCGTCTCGGCAAGCGGCGCTTCAGGGAACTCGCCTTGCTTGGCGCAGCAGATGCCGGGGGCGAAGCACCATTCTCTGCCATGCTCTCACAGGCGGAAAGCTGGGACCTTCCTAGTCTTCCGATCAGCGGCCGAGATGCCCTGGCGCTCGGCGTCCAGCCAGGTCCTGATGTCGGGGCCTTCTTGCGCACCGTCGAGACCTGGTGGATAGAGGGCGACTTCACTGCTGGCCGCGAGGCGGCGTTGGCGAAGCTTAAGTCCCTCGTCGGCGGAGATTGAAATAAAATTCTGAATGGCAATTCATCCATAAATACTCGGCAAAACTTTTCCATATTCCCGTGCGGATGACACGCTGGCACGCATATGCATTCAAGACGAAACGTGCTCACTGTGAGGTGGTCCCAGAAAATCGGACAGGTTGCTAAGGTGTATTCCGCCGGATAACGGAGGAATACGAGATGACAAAAC